>CAYGXB010000098.1:0-9925 GCA_964353605.1 uncultured Bacteriovoracaceae bacterium | reverse complement strand
GAGAAAGGCCACGACTTCTCTGGTCGTCTTTGCCCCCACATAGCTCGTCTGGGAAAGATCCACGGAAACATCCTTCCTATCCCGTATGGAAGACCACGTATCGGAATATTAGGGGAATCCCGCTCTGTACCCGAGATATTATCGGGTGGCAAGCGTCAGAGTTGTTTCTCTGCAGCATACAGGCACAACGCTCGCCGCGCTTTGAAGGGGCACGCAGCATGCCGTGGTTAAAAAAGTAGCCCACCCCCTTTATCTCCTAGCAGGGATCAAGGGGGCAATTGCTCATCCGTCGTGGGATGAGTCTTGCCCCGAGCATGGTTGAGCACGGAAACCATCCCTATCGGAAGGCGAACAACCTTCATCCGCATTGCAAATTACGCATACCCTTGGCTTGGCCTTGTCAAGGGGCGATTGGTTCCCTGCTGTGGTGTGGTTCAGTAAAGGGCTTTTATGTTCTTTTGCCCTTTACACCTCGGTCATCAGTTTATCGAATTCTTCCACCGAGAGAGCCGGGGCGGTCGTGAAGGCAATGCCGGTCAATTTATGTAAGGCCACGGATGCCTTCATGGCCTGTTCCATATTCGGCAAATCTACAATGAATACTAAATCATTTTCCCCGAGCAGCGCATACATCGATTTAACCTTACCCTTCATTTTCTTGATAAGGCCAACAACCTTATCGGTGCGTTTGGCACTCATGCCTTTTAAAGCCTCAGAAGAGTACTTCCCGAACAGAATAAACGTTGCCATCTTGATCCCTCCTTTGTCCGATCAAGCGATGATCAACCCGTCACATCGCTTTCTCTTTGCCAATAGAAAATAATAACTTGACAGCGATAGTCAAGAACATGTATCGCTCCAGATTCAAAAAGACCATGATATCATACTATTAAATCGCCTTTTGCATGAACAACAATCCGCTTCCCAAGGGACGAGGGAACCGGGGTGCGGGAGGAGCATGGCTTTACCTCCCTGCAAGGTTAGGGTATTCAGCGCACATTTCCGGGGCCGAGAGGCTTATTGCTCGTAGGCGGGAGCGAACACAAACACCGCCTGTCAAAAACTATTCGAGGAAGGATACCGGGCAAGCCCCTTTGACAAAAGGGGGTTCCCGCGGATCGCCCTTCATCGCCTCTCAAACACCCAGACTTTTTTCGAGTTCGATGGTCTTTGTCAGACGTTCTTCGGCCGTGTGGCGGGCGAGCGCAAGCTCGATCAAGGTGGTGATGAGTTGCTGGTAGGGGATGCCGGTGGCCTCCCAGAGTTTGGGATACATGGAGATGCTTGTGAAGCCCGGCAGGGTGTTGATCTCGTTCACGTAGGCGGTATCGCCCGCGACGAGGAAGTCCACGCGAGCGAGCCCTGTACCGCCGATGGCCACAAAGGTCTCGCGGGCAAGGAACCGAACGTGCTCACTCAAGCCTTTGCCGATCCTGGCCGGGATGATGAGTTCGGAGGAGTTATCCACGTACTTGGCGTTGAAGTCGTAGAATTCGCCGCTGGGGATGATCTGTCCAGGGATGGAAGCCTTGGGATCGTTATTGCCGAGTACGGCCACCTCGACCTCGAGGGCATTTTCCACCGCCTGTTCCACGAGGATCTTGTTCGAGAAGGTGAAGGCGAATGCGATGCCCTGCTCGATCTCTGCGGGGCTGGCGACTTTGGTGATGCCGATGCTGGAGCCCAAGGTCGCCGGCTTGATGAAGAGCGGTTTTCTGAGGGAGTCACCGATCTCCTTCAGGATCTCTTCCCGGTCATGGTCCCACATCCAGCGCGAAATGCAGGTGCCTTTCACAACGGGGATGCCCTGCTGGGAGAGGACCCGCTTGGTCATATCCTTGTCCATGGCGATGGCGGACGCCATGGTGGTGCAGCCAACATAGGGGATGAGAGCCATCTCGAGCATCCCCTGCAACGTCCCGTCTTCGCCGCGGGGGCCGTGCAGGACCGGGAAGACCACGCCGATGGCGGTGACCTGGCCGTCGTCTAGGCTCAGGAAGCCCTGCTTATCCGGGTCGGTCGAGAGGATGACGCGCTGGATGTCATGCTCGCCAAGGCCACGGAGCAGGTCGAACGCCCCTGCGCCGAGGAACCATCTGCCCCGCTTGTCAATAGCCACGTACAGGGGATCGAACCTGGAGGTGTCCATGGCCTTCGCGATGGAGGAGGCCGAGATGATGGATACGTCGTGCTCGGCGGATTGTCCGCCGAAAATAAGGGCTACCTTCTGCTTAGCGTTCAATGCTTTCCGCCTTTCTGGTCCCGGTATCGTAGATGGCGCACGTCCTAGCATCGGTCAGCACGTCCGATACCATGCCCGGGTTGATGATGAGCATGTTCCCCCGCTCGGATATCGACCATTGGTAGGTATGTCTGTGGATGAGGAGGTCGACCCGTCGCGGCGACGTCGTTATGTTTATCCGAGAGTATCCCGATCTTCAACTATGCCCCGAACTTGGTGAGCTTATCGGCATGGGCCATAGCGAGCGGCATGATGTCGACATGCCGGATATGGCCCAGGCCTCCCTGCATGCAGGCCCTCTCGCCAAAGCGCGTGCAGGTGTCGACCATGATGTTGTCGGCATACAGGAGAATTGGCAGCGCGTGCCATGAGTGGGATTTGAGGGCCGACGGGGTCGCGTGGTCGCCGGTGATGATGAAAACATCCGGTTTGAGGGCCAGGATGTCGGGGATGATCCGGTCCGTGTTCTCGATGACCTTGACCTTGGCCTCGAAATTGCCGTCCTCGCCGGCCGAGTCGGTCTTCTTCACGTGGAAGAAAAAGAAGTCGTACTTCGCCCAGTTGGCCTTCATTGTCGCCACCTCCTCCTCGATGGTGTCGCCTGCTTCCTGCACGTCCATGCCGACGAGTCTGGCGAGGCCCTTGTACATCGGATAGGTGGCGATGGCGCAGGCCTTGAGACCATAGACCTCGGCATACGAGGGCAGGCCAGGGTCTTTGGCGATCCCGCGCAGGGTGCAGGCATTGGCTCTGGGTTCATCCTTCAGAATGGCGAAGGCCTTTTCGACCCAGGCGTTCAGGATGCGGGCGCTCTTGGTCGCGCCGTCATGGAGGGGGTTGATCTTGAGCGGTTTGAGTCCCACCTTCTGCGGGTCAGTCTCGGAAAGCCCATCCTCGAGCCCATCGCCCTCGAGGACCAGGACGAAGCGGTAGTCCTTGACCGGGCGGGTGATGACGTCCGCGTCCTCGAGCCTATCGATCGCGGCGAGCTTCTGGACGAGGCGTACGCACTCCGAGGTGGGGATGCGTCCGGCCCGCCTGTCCGTGATTGCGCCGGTAGCTGGATCGATCGTGCAGAAATTGCCGCGTGCGGCGAGGCTCTTTGGATTGAGCTGCATGCCGATGCCGAGGGCCTCGAGCACGCCGCGGCCGATCTGGTAGCCCAGCGGGTCATAACCGAAAAGACCGAGATGACCGGGGCCGCTGCCGGGGGTGATGCCGGGTGCGATCGGGGTCGAGAGCCCGAGGATGGAATCCTTGGCCAGTTTGTCCATATTCGGCTTGCTGGCGGCCTCGAGCTCGGTCTGGCCACCGGAGCCGGGAAGGCCTCCCAGTCCGTCCATGATGAGTAGGACGATCTTCTTGTCCGAAGGGACATGCAATTCCATCATAAGCTCTATCTGGTTCATTGCAGGCTCCTCTCATTTTTCCGGCTTGTGCACCTCGGAACGTGGATACTTATAACGAGAACGGATGAATACTGCAAGACCATATCAGCGTTTAGACTTGGAGTTGCAAACAGGATCAAACTGATATACAGGGCAAGAATGAAATCTCATTTCTGCTGCCCATGAAATACCACGAAGGAGGTTTATCCATGCTCAGATTACTCAGAGAACGGTATTTTCTGTTCGCTTCGATGCTGGGATTGCTCATGTGGATCGAGCGCGGGCACATCCTGCTCCCGTCGACCCTGCCGGCGCTCAGATGGCTCGGGATCAAGCGTCTCCTCAAGGGGGAGGGTTTCAACGGGATATTTTACGGCCGCTGGATTCCCCAATACATCCAGTTCGTAACCTTCCTGGCGAGGTTTGCCGGGCCGAAGTATAAGAGCTGGATAATGAACACCTATCACGGCAAGGTCCTGCCGCATGAGCTGGCGAAGGCCATCGTTTCCATCGACCAGGACATCCCCCTCACCGACCTCGGCAAGAAGATCATCCCCTATTCCAGGGCGCGGGATATCGTGATCAATGCCAAGACGCTCGATTTCATCGTGACGCGCTGCGGCTGCAAAACGATACGCAAGGAGCCCTGCAAGGTGAGCGAGCCTCCATATCATACCTGCATCTTGATCGGCGACCCCGTCCTCACGAACTTCCTCATGGAGCACCAGCCGGGGGTGAGCCGGAGGGTGAGCCGGGAGGAGGCTCTGCAGCTCCTCGAAAACTTCCACAAGCAGGGCCTGGTGCACAATGCCTGGTTCAAGGACTGCATCCGGGACCAGTTCTACGTCATCTGCAACTGCTGCGCCTGTTGCTGCCTCGGATTCGATATGCTGAAAACCTTCGGGGTGAACCAGATCACGCCGTCCGGCTATATGGCCGTCGTCGATCGGAACAAGTGCAAGGGCTGCGGTACATGCGTCGAGGTTTGTCAGTTCACGGCCAATACGGTTACGGGCGGTAAGTCAGCGGTGCGATGGGAGGCCTGCTTCGGCTGCGGACAGTGCGCAACGAAATGCCCCAATGGCGCGCGTATCCTCGAACTGGATGAGCGGAAAGGCCTGCCGCTCGACGTGCGTAAGCTGGTCCAGGAACACGCCCACGCTTCATAAAAGCTCATACCCCCCAGAATCTTCAGGGGGGCGAGACATCCGCCGTGCGGATCAAGGGGATGGAGCTTTTAATCGGCGAAATGCTCTTTGACGAGGTCGATGTCCAGCGGCAATGATTTGGCCTCATCTACATACAGGGAGAGGGCGCCATTGGGACAGTGCTCGACGCAAAGGCCGCATCCCATACAGTCCCACTTGCTGTAATGGCCCCACTTTCCACGCTCGAACTCTATGGCGTTGAAGTGACAGATCTTGGCGCAGGATCCGCAGTTCTTGCATTTTTTTGGGTCGCGTTTTACCGAATAGCCCGATTCGACGCTCATGCGGTTGGAGGAGTTGAATTTCTTGGCCAGCTCATTAGCCTCAAGGCTGACGCAGCACTCCGGGCAGCAGTTGCAGATGACGCCGGTACGGCCGCCGGTGGCCACCTTGAAGAAGGCCTGGGTGATATGGCCGCGCTTGCGGAAATCCTTCAGCAGGGCGCTCGCCTCATCCTGGCTGATATAGCGGGCATTGTACTTCTGGCAATGCTCCACCCAGAAGGAAGCCAGCCCCTTGCCGACTGCGAAGCAACGGTTGATCGGCCCGCATTCCCCGAGGTTCTCACGCCCCTTCTTGGCCACGATGCAGGGGCAATCCATGACCGCCACCACCTGGGGATCCTTGAAGATGATGTCATGGGCATACTTGAACGGGATGATGCGCTTGTTTTCATCCGAGGTCGCCATCACGTTCTCGTTGAGGGTAAAGATCTTGGTGGCGTCGTTCAGGGAGAGGAACTTAGCATGATACCGCGACAGGGCCATATCGAGGACCACATTCAGGGGCTTGAACCACGAAAGGGCGCCGGCCAGGAAGCGGAAGAGATACAGGACAAAGGTGACGTAAGGGCGGTAGAACGCGAAATAGATATAGTTGTGGATAAACTTGTCATAGCGCCACCCGTGATTCTTCATCATGATCTTTGTCGATTCCTTCATGGCCTACGCCTCCTTTTGAAGAAAATTGTGTGCAAACAGAAGGAATATGCCATGAAACGGGATGTGCATAGCAGTGCCTGTGCACCTGAGGCCTTCCCCTGTTCACCGCATCTGCAGCGCCTATTGCTCGGCGCTCCAAAAGAATACCATAAAATAGGAAATGCCGATTCGATAGTCAACCACAATGTTTGACAAAGGTAATTCATTCCTCACCCTAAGATGGATAGGCGCAGGAGCGCGACAATATCGTGGTATGGATTTGGGCATCTTGAAGAGGGCATATTCCTCGGCATCCAAAGGGTCGTCATGCGACGTGAAGTACGTCCCGTCAGGTATCTCGGGAGGCATGATAAATTATCTTAGCATCGATATCGGGAGTTCATACCTAAAGCTCTGGCAGGAGATTGACAGCCGTACCGCACTCAGGGCTGGGAATTCTTCATGATCTCCACGACGCCCTGTATGGAATCGGTCACCGTGAATATAGTCCTGTCCTCAGAAGATATCATCCCGCTGGCGAGCATGTTCATCTCGATCCAACGCATGAGGCCTGACCAGTACTCGGTGCCGAAGAGCACAACGGGAAAGGGCTTTATCTTGTCGGTTTGGATGAGGGTGAGGGCCTCGAACAACTCATCCATGGTGCCGAAGCCGCCGGGAAAGATTACATACCCGATCGCATATTTGATGAACATCACCTTCCTGATGAAGAAGTAGCGGAAGCTCAAGTTCACGTTCGTATACGGATTGAGCTTTTGCTCGAAGGGGAGCTCGATATTGAGGCCGACGGACTTTCCACCCGCCTCTTTGGCTCCCTTGTTCGCCGCCTCCATGATTCCGGGGCCGCCGCCGGTGATTACGGCCAGTCCTTGTCGTACCAAATCGCCGGCCACCTTCTCGGCCAGGCTGTAGTATTTATCTCCTGGCTTTGACCTGGCAGAACCGAATATGGTAACCGCCGGGGGGAGGTTCGTGAGCGCCTCGATGCCATCCACGAATTCGGCCATGATGCGAAACACCCTCCATGACTCTTCCGGACTGATCTTGTCAATCACATACTGCTCATTCTTCATCTTCACACCTCATGCACAGACTCGTTCTCCTTATCGGCAGTTTATGGTATCAAGAAAATAAACTGTTCGATGCCATGATAGATCTCCACATCCATACCACATACTCGAGCGACGGGCAGCATACGCCCGAGGAGATCCTGCGGATGGCACAGGATCTCGGCCTCACGGCGCTCGCCTTTGCCGATCACATGGAGATCGGCGCCGTGCACGAAGGTCTGCGGCGTGCGCAAGACTATGCCCTCGAATTCTTCCCAGGTCTCGAGTTCTCCACCCAACACGCACAGCAGGAATTCCATCTCCTTTACTATGGATTCGATTCAGAAGACTCCGCCCTGTACGAATTCCTCCACCGGTATTGCACGATCATATGGGATCAGGCCACGGAGATCATAGACCATTTCACCGGGATGGGCTTCGACCTGGAGAGAGCCGATATCGACAACTGGGGGAGATCCATTCCCACCGGCCTCACCTTCCTCAATGGTCTCAAGAAGAGGAACCTCAAGGATGCGAGGCTCCATGATTATATAGCGGGCAGAAAGTCAGGCTCTCCATACTTGAACTTCTATAAGGATTTTCTTCTTGCTGATCTCGGCGAAGGCGTTCGGGAAATGCTCCCAGCCCTCACCGAGACCATCGCGCGCTTCCATAGCAGGGGCGTGCTCATTCTTGCTCATCCGGGATATATCGAACAGCCGCTGCTCCAAGACTTAAGGGAACACGGTCTTGACGGCATCGAAGTATACAGCACCTATCACGACAAAGAGACCGTCACGTATCTTACCGAGCTGGCCCGAGATCTCGCCCTGTTGATCAGTGCCGGCTCGGACTACCATGGAGAGCTGATCAAGCCCGGGATCTCTATCGGTGATGTCCAAGGCGAACCCAGCGCTTCCCTGCTGAATGCCCTGCGCAAGAAATGATGCATGGTTTTTTCATGCAAAGGGGAGCCATCCCCGCTGCGTTTAAAATGCTACGTAGTCGAGCCAGTCCTTATAAGCGGTGTTCCTGCCCTTTACTACGTCGAAGTAAGCCTTCTGGAGCGCCTTGGTGACCTGGCCGGGTCTGCCTTCCCCAATGGTCCGGTCGTCGATCTCCCGGATGGGGGTTACCTCTGCGGCAGTGCCCGTGAAGAACACCTCGTCGGCAATATAGAGCTGATCCCTCGTGAAGAACACCTCTCTGACCTCGAAACCGAGATCGCCTGCGATACGCATGATGGAGTCACGCGTGATGCCGGGGAGTACGGAGGTCAGTGGAGGTGTATAGAGGACCTTGCCCCTGACCATGAAGATATTCTCGCCGCTGCCTTCCGCAACGTAGCCCTGGGGGTCGAGCATGAGCGCCTCGTCATACCCGACACGGGTGACCTCGAGCTTTGCAAGGACCGAGTTCACGTAGTTGCCGCTGAGCTTGGCCTTGGTGAGCATGATGTTCGGGTGGTGCCTAGTGAAGGAGGAGGTCTTTACCCGAATCCCCTTTTTCAGCCCTTCGTCGCCAAGGTAGGCGCCCCATTCCCAACAGATGATGGATACACGGATCGGGTTGTCCTTGGGATGTACACCCATGACCCCATCGCCGATGAAGGCAATCGGCCTGATATACCCTTCTCGCAGGTCATTGGCCATCAGGGTCTCCTTTGCCGCGTCCATGATCTCCTGCTGGGTGAAGGGTATCTGCATGAGGTAGATCTTGGCAGAGTTAAACAACCGCTGCGTATGTTCCCTATTTCTGAATATGGCCGATTTCCCGTCTTCGCACAGGTAACACCTCACCCCCTCGAAGGCGGCGACACCGTAGTGAAGACTGTGCGTCAGGATATGCACATTGGCATCGTCCCAATTGACCAGTTTCCCATCAAGCCATATCTTTTTCAATTTTATCACCATGGTTCGAACCCCTTTTTAGATGATATCGACATGCATAGTTCGCCATTATCATGTATTTTGACTCCCAGGTCAATACCAATGTCGAGGCGTTTGCTTCCTGCACCCTCATTCTTTGATTTGTGAAAGGCCTGTCATTGTGTTAAATACCCTTCATTATGCTTGAAGCAATCACGGATGATACCTTTGCGACAGCGGCGGCCGGCTTCCTCATCCTCCTCTTCACCTCCCCGTGGTGTACAGGATGCAAGAAGGTTGCGTCTCATATAGATGATCTTTCGCCAGGGTTCGATCAGATCAGGTTCGGGATGCTGGATATCAGCTCCAACCCAGATACGCCTGCTGCACTGGGGGTGCTCAGCATTCCAACTATCATCATTCTTAAGGGTGGGAAGGAGATCGGGCGCCTCACCGGAGAGATACGGGAGAAGGATCTTCGCAGGGAACTGGAAGGGCTCTCATGACCGAGGGGTGCATCAACAATCTCGAAGTCTACCTGAAGGGATCATATCTCCTTTCCTATCTGGGCGCATACCTGGGTGGGCTCCTGGTCAGCTTCACGCCCTGCATCTATCCCGTCATCCCCATTACTGTCGCCTATATCGGCGGCAAAGGCAGATCCAGACTGCACGGTTTCATCCTCTCCTTGATCTATGTCCTCGGCACCGCGTTTACCTACACGCTCCTCGGTGGCATAGCCGCCTTGACGGGAAGCTTTTTCGGCGGGATACAGACGAGCCCATGGACATACTTCATCGTCGCGAATATCTGCATCCTGCTTGGCATATCCATGCTCGGCGCGTTCACGATTCCGACACCTCCTCTTTTGAAGAGCCTCCACCCAAAGGGGACAAGGGGATTTGGGGGCGGTTTCTTGATGGGTGCTGTATCGGGTCTTATCATGGGGCCGTGCACCGCACCCGTTCTCGGCGTGATCCTGAGCTATGTGGCCACGAAGCAGAATCCCGCCTATGGCATGAGCCTCCTTTTCATCTTTGCCTTGGGTATGGGGACCATACTTATCCTTCTGGGGACATGCACGGGTCTCCTGAAGAACCTGCCGAAATCTGGGCCCTGGATGGTATGGGTGCAAAAGGCATTCGGCTGGGTTTTTATCGCCATGGGCGAATACTTCCTCTTTTCCGCAGGGAATCTATCCATATGAAGGGAGCGATCGAATGAAAGGG
>CAYGXB010000097.1:0-9994 GCA_964353605.1 uncultured Bacteriovoracaceae bacterium | reverse complement strand
AAGAAAATCTCATATACCCCCTCCTCTCTGCATCTTCAGAGGAGCCAGATCATCGGTTGCCTTGTGCGCCAATGTGCTTGACTTTATGCTCCGAAAAAATAATGCTTGGTCAGTGAAGTATCAATTCGCCAGCGACAATACGGCCGGCATCTGTCCGGAGGCATGGAAGGCCATGGAGCAGGCCAATCGGGGGTTCGACGCCTCGTATGGCGAGGACCCGTGGACCGAATGGGCCGCCAATCTCCTGCGGGAAGTGTTCGAAATGAACGGCGACGTCTACTTCGTGTTCAACGGTACGGCAGCCAATTCCCTGGTGCTCTCCTCCCTCTGCCAGTCCTATCACAGCATCATCTGTCACGAAGCCGCCCATATCGAAACCGACGAATGCGGGGCGCCGGAGTTCTTTTCGCATGGCACCAAGATCCTGCTTACGCGGGGAAAAAACGGCAAACTCGATCCGGATGAAGTGGAGAAGGCGATTATCAGGCGGACCGATATACACTATCCCAAACCCAAGGTGGTGAGCCTGACCCAAGCCACCGAGCTGGGAACCGTGTACACCCCGGAAGAGATACGTGAGATCCGGCGTGTCGCCCGCAAGCATGGCCTGAGAATGCACATGGACGGCGCGCGTTTTGCCAATGCCGTGGCCTCGCTTGGAGTCGCGCCACGCGAACTAACCTGGGAGGCAGGGGTGGATGTGCTCTGCCTGGGCGGGACGAAGTGCGGGATCGGCCTCGGCGAGGCCGTAGTGTTCTTTGACCGTCAACTCTCCCTCGAATTTGGCTACCGGTGCAAGCAGGCGGGGCAATTGGCGTCTAAGATGCGTTTTTTTGCCGCACCGTGGGCAGCCATGCTCCGGGACGGGATCTGGCTCAGCTATGCAGCTCAGGCCAACGCGCGCGCGGGGGAACTGGCGAAAAAAATGGCAGCTATCCCCGGGATAGAGCTGCTCTATCCGGTCCAGGCCAATGGGGTATTCGTGCGCATGGGCGAGCATCTCCATGTCGCACTAACGAATGAACAGTGGGCCTTTTATGGCTTCATCGGCGACTGTTACCGCTTCATGTGTTCATGGCAAACGACCACAGAGGACATAGACGAGCTTATCACCTCCCTTAAACGGGCTACCGTTCAACCTTAGAGTTATAATCAACTCAGCATGGTTTATAACTTGGATTTTTCAATGACATTGCGTGCGGTCTCCTCGAGAGCCTGCACGGCGATGATGAGCATCTTGAAGCGCTCGTCCTTGGTCTGGCCGTGGTAGTAGCGGTAGTAGATCTGCTGGGCGATGACGGCGAGGCGGAAGAGGCCGAAGCAGAAGTAGAAGTCGAAGCAGGGAATGGGGATACCGGAGCGTCCGGCGTAGCGCGCCACGATCTCGTCACGGGTCAACGCCCCCTCGATGTTGGTGGGCAGCATGCGGATGAGCTGCACGTTGGGCGGGTCATTGCGCTCCACCCAGTAGGCGACCGAGTCGCCCAAGTCCATGAGTGGGTCGCCGATGGTGGCCATCTCCCAGTCGAGGACACCGACGATCTTGAGTGGGTTTAAAGGATCCAGAACGACGTTGTCGAACTTATAGTCGTTGTGGACGATGGCGGGCTTGGGAGAATCAGGCAGCATCTTTGCGGCCAGCCAGGTCATGATGTTCTCATAATCCGGAGCGTCGGGGGTGCGTGCGTTGCGGTAGCGCGTGCTCCAGCCCTCAACCTGGCGCTTGACGTAGCCCTCGGGCTTGCCGTAAGTGGCCAGACCGATGGCCTTATAGTCGATGGCATGCAGTTCGAGATGGACGTCCACGAGGTTCTCGCAGAGCCTGCGGGCGTCCTGCGGTGAGAGACGAAGACCCGGCGGCGGGTCCCTGCGCAGGATGATGCCTTTGAGACGCTCCATGACATAGAAGGGGCAGTCCATAACGGATTGGTCCTCGGTATAGACGAGCGGCGCGGGGCAATAAGGATAGACGGGCTTGAGGGCTTTGAGCATGCGGTATTCCCTGCCCATATCGTGGGCGCTCTTGGCCTTGGTGCCGAATGGCGGGCGTCGCAGGACCAGTTCCGTGTCGCCGATAGCGATGAGGTAGGTGAGATTGGAGTAGCCGCTCGGAAACTGCTGGACGGTGAGCGCGCCCTGCAAGCCGGGTATGGTGTCCTTGAGGAATTCCCCGACGCGTTTCAGGTCTAGTTCCTCGCCCTTGCGAATGGCCTTGGGTTTATCGATAAAATCCATTACCTTAAGTCTCCTTTTGCTCTTCAATCCCTACGAACCCCCTTTAATCCTTAGAGGGGATGCGGGGTTGGAGCTTCTTACTCATTTCTCCTTTCAGCTGTTTAAAGGATGAAGGCCTCGATGAGGTCGAGGATGAATTGTGCATACTGCTCAACGGTTATCTTCCGGCGGGAGTATTTCCAGCGCTTCAGGTACCAGTCTTGGAGGAGGGCCTTGATCGCAGCGGCGGTAAGGGGGGGATCGGCGATGGTAAAGACGCCTTCCCGACACCCCTCATCCAGGATGTCCATGAATATCTTCTCGGTGAAAAGCTCGTTCTCGATGGCCTTCTTCTGCTGTTCCTTCCTGAGATTTTTTGTCTCCATGTAGGAAAAGTAGAACCAACGGGAGTAGGCCTCGCTCAGGTAGAGATGGGTGTAGAGGGCGATAGAGAGCTTCTCCGCCGCTCCTTTCGCCTTCCTGATCTGTTCCTCAAGCACCCGCTTGATGATCCTGCGCCCCTGGTTCTCGATCATATCGAGCAGTTCGTCCTTGCTCGAGAAGTAGGAATAGAGCGCGCCCATGCTCAGGCCCGTCTCACGGCTCAGGTCGCGCAACGTCATGGCATGGAAGCCCTTGTGATGGCTGATGGCCAGTGTCGCGTCGAAGATTTTTTCTAAGTTCTTCACCGCAATGCCGGGCTTCTTGACCTTTACCTTCCCCCTGCTCCCCTCGAAGATCTCCCGGCAGATCTCCTCCCGGGAGAGGGAAAGCATAGCCTTGAAATCCTCGAATCGCATGGATTCTTTTTTAGCGCACGTCCCGGTTTTCATAGGCCCTGAGGGCGCGTTTTCCGAAGGAGACCTTGTGCACCTCGTCCGCGCCGTCGTAGATGCGGGCGGCCCGCTCGTGCCGGTAGAAGAAGGCGAGGATGGTGTCGTCGGTCATGCCGAGGCCTCCGTGCACTTGGAGGGCACGGTCGACGACGCGCTGCATGGTGTTGGCCACGACGAACTTGATGAGGGAGATCTCGTCGCGCGCCTCCTTGGTGCCGCACTTCTCTATCTTCCAGGCGGCGTGCAGCGTCATGAGCCGGGCGGCCTGGATCTCCGCCGCGCTCTCGGCGATCCAGGTCTGGATGATCTGCCGTGTGGCGAGCGTCTTCCCGTCCGGAGCAATGATGCGCGTGGCGGCACGGGAGCACATGAGGTCGTAGGCCCGGTTGCAGATCCCGACCCAGCGCATGCAGTGGTGGATCCTGCCGGGGCCGAGGCGATCCTGGGCGATGACAAAGCCGTAACCCTCCTGGCCGAGGAGGTTGGTCTGTGGCACCCGGCATGACTGGTAGAGGATCTCGGCATGGCTGGCATAGTCGCTTCCAGCATGCCCCATGACGGGGATGTTGCGCACGAGGTTGAAACCCGGCGTATCCATGGGGACGATGATCATGCTCGCGCGCAGGTAGGGTGCGGCTTCCGGGTTGGTGATGGCCATAACAATAGCAAACTTTGCCCCATCAGCCGCGGATGTGTACCACTTCTGGCCGTTGATGATGTAGTCGCTCCCTTCCTTGACGGCGGTGGTGTCCATCATGACCGGGTTGGATCCCGGCAGTTCCACCTCGGTCATGGAGAAGCAGCTCCGGATCTTGCCTTCAACGAGCGGCCTGAGATATTGCTCTTTCTGCTCCGGTGTGCCGTACTTGTGGAGGATCTCGATATTGCCCGCATCCGGAGCCTGGCATCCGAAGACGTAATGGCCGATAGGCGTCCGGCCGAGTTCCTCGGATACGAGCGCATGTTCGACGAGGTCGAGCCCCATGCCGCCATATTCGCGCGGGTGGTTCGGCGCCCAGAGCTCCATGCGCTTGACCATGGCGCGCTTCTCGTCGAGGACGGGGAGCATAGCCTTGAAGTCCTTGCGGACGAACTCCGGTTCGAGGGGGATGAGCTCCTTGTCGACAAACTCGTGGATCATGTCTCGCATGGCCTGCATTTTTTCTGAGATCTCAAAATCCATATAACCTCCTGATGGATGGATAACTCTACGATAGACAAAATGCACGGGTTGTCAATAAAAACCGAGCGCTCGCTCGGTTTTTAAAAGCTAAATCCTCAAACCCCATGCCCCCTGAATCTTCAGGGGAGCATAGGTTCGCGGAATGGGCCACGCTTGACCAAATGAAAAGACGTGGCCCATTCCTGTGGACCATTGTCTCCCTGGAAGCTCACAAGCAATCGGTGACGGAATGATTTTGCATTGTCCGAGGGAAGTGGTAAGGGTTAACCCCTTTCTTTCAGTCCTACTCTATATTCTGTATCCACTTCAATATCGATTTGTTGTCTGAGGCGAGGAACGCATGTAAGATTTCGTATATTGCATGCATTCCCTTGCGGGAGTCCAATACCATCGGGTCAGGGTGTGGAGACATATAAATTCTCATTATCCCTCCACCATACCATGTTATTCCTTCTGCATTCTGCCTGTTGTTATCTATATGTGATGAGATCACTGCGTTCCGTGAGTTCCAGATGGGAAAAGGTGTTGAAGGACTGTAGGGTGATGCGCTGGTTGTTGTACATGAACCTTGTCACCGAGGTGTTCACGATCTGCCAGCTCAACTGAATAGTCTCCGCATCGGAGATGCCAAGGGCAAACTGGACGGCGGCGGAGATCGTGCCGCCCGAGGCAATGACGAGGATGAGCTTGTTCCTGCCGTTTTCCTCCATGACCCTTACGAACCCTGCTCTCACCCGCCGCTGAACCTCAGCCCATGTCTCCACGCCCGGCTTGTCATACCGCCCCATCACCCATCGGAGCATGACCTTCTCGAACACCCGCTGGAACGCCTTCTTGTCGGTGTACATATGGTCGAGATCCAGCGCGATCGTCTGGTCCTCCGCGATGAGGCCGTCGATCTCTGAGGTGACGATGGCCTTTGAATCGTACTCATCGAATTCGGTCATGACCTTTGGTTCAGGCATGCCGAGGCCGCTTTCATCATAAAGGGAGATGATCTCCCGTACCGTCTGCCGCTGCCGGTCAATAGCACCGGAGTAGAGCGCATCGAAGGTGAGCCCTGTCTTCAGAAAGAAGTCTGCCAGGAGCCGCGACTGTTCACTCCCCTTCGGAGAAAGACGGTCGTAATTTTCCTCGCCAAACGAGGCCTGCCCGTGCCGGACCATATAGATCGTGCTCATGGGAACCCCTTCACTTCACCATCTGATAATACATGATCCTCTGTCAATCATAAATAGAGCGAGCGCTCGCTTTTTTATTGCAATTTCCGCCCCGCGGTGCGAATATCTGCCCGATAAAGAGATGCGAGGTGCGGGATGAAAATCCTCGTATGCGTTAAGCAGGTACCGGATACCGAATCACTCATTGTCATCGACCAGTCTGGAAGGTGGATCGAGACCGCATCTCTCGTCTTCCACATGAACCGCTATGATGAATACGCTGTGGAAGAGGCGCTGCTCATAAAAGAGACGGTGCAGCGCACAGTGGTAGATGCGCTCTCGGTGGGCCCGGCGCGTGTCAGAAATGTCATCAAGCGGGCACTCGAAATGGGCGCCGACAATGGCATCCACATCGCGCTGCCCGAGGAGCGCTATTACGACCCCTTAACCATTGCTTCACTCATCCGGAGATATGCGCACGACCAGGGGTACGATCTCATCCTCTGCGGCATCATGGCCGAAGACGACCTGCAGTCGCAGGTCGGACCGATGCTTGCAGAGATGCTCGGCATCCCGTGCGCTACCTCGGTGATCTCTCAACGGCTCGCGGATGATTTGACCCGTATCTCGGTTGAACGGGAGATCGAAGGCGGGGAAAGGGAGCGATTCGAGCTCGCCCTGCCTGCCCTGCTCGCCGTGCAGTCGGGGATGAACCGGCCACGGTATCCTGCTCTGAGCAATGTTCTGCGGGCCAAACGTCAGGAGCTCATCACCATTGATGTCGGGGATATGCCACACGCCCAGGGACAGGCGTCCATAACCCTGCGCTATCCTGAGCATTCGCAGCGCGGGGTTCTGCTCTCGGGAAGCATGCGGGAAAAGGCCCAGGCGTTGCTGCGCATCCTCCACGCACATGCATTCCTGTAAGGGCCATATGCACGGCGACACCATCATTATCGGAGAGGTCGAGGAAGGCAAGGTGCTGCCCGTCACCTACGAACTGGTCGCCTTTGCCCGGGAGCTTTCTCCCGGTCCTATCGCCATCATCATCCTCGGCCGAGATATGGCATCTGCCGCAGGGGAAATTGCGCAACGTACCGGTCTGGAGGTAATCGCAGTCGAGCATGCCTTTCTCGACAGGTATAGCTCCGAATTATGGAAAGACGTCCTGGCCGAAATACTCCCGCGCTACTATCCCCACTATATCGTCGCTGCGCATACCTCGCTCGGCCAGGACTATGCGCCTGGACTCGCGGTGCGGCTGGCGGCGTGCAGCATAACCAGCGTCCAGGGGATTGTCTGGGAAGACGGGGCCCCCGTCTTCAGCCGCGCGATCTTCAATGGCAAGCTCCTCATGGATGTCAGGCCCGAGGGCATTACCGTTCTTACGGTCCAGCCCGGGGCTTTCCGACCGGAAGTCAGTGAAAGAACTGCTCCCGGCCCCGTTACGCGCATTTCCATCCAACTCGCGCCGCAGGCCATTGTCCCCCAGGGGAGGTCGTCATCCGCGGAGGAGGACGCCCTCCCTTTGGCCGAGGCCCCGGTGATCATCTCTGCCGGCCGTGGGATAGGGAAGCAAGAGCATCTTGACCTGGTGTACCAACTCGCCGGCCTCTTTGCAAAGGCCGCAGTTGGCGGTTCCCGCCCCGTCTGCGATCTCGGCTGGCTCCCCTACCGCTCCCAAGTCGGCATGACCGGGAAGACCGTCACGCCGAAGCTCTACATCGCTTGCGGCATATCTGGTACGCCGCAGCACGTCGCCGGGATGAAAAATTCCCAGCTCATCGTCGCGATCAATAAGGACCCGCATGCCGCCATATTCCGGATCGCCGATTACGGGATCGTGGAAGACCTCATGGTGTTTATCCCGCTGCTCCTGGAGGAATATGAGCAATCAAGCCTTCAGTAGAAGGCGTATGCGGAGAAGAGGTATATAAAAACGTCCCCAAGCCTTAAGGCTTGGGGACGTTTATGTTTCCGCCGATAATCGGCTGTTACCGGCTATGCGTTATTTCTTCTTCTCCTCTTCCACCACGGGGAGACGCAGGGCGTAGAAGGATCTCCACACGAAGATGAGGGCGATCACGAAAAAGACGGCACCAACTATGGTGGCTGCGCCGCGCATACCCGGCGCAATGGCGATCTCCATTGCCAGGAGGCCGAACAGCGTCGTGAACTTGATGATCGGGTTCATGGCCACCGAGGAGGTATCTTTGAATGGATCTCCCACGGTGTCGCCGATAACCGCGGCCGCATGCAGTGGGGTGCCTTTCTCCTTGAGATCGACCTCGACGACCTTCTTGGCGTTGTCCCAGCAGCCGCCGGCGTTCGCCATGAAGATGGCCTGGAAGAGACCGAAGACCGCGATCGAGATCAGGTAGCTGATGAAGAAGGATACAGATTCAGGTCCGGCCACCGGGGCTGAGAAGAAGGCATAAGCCAGCGTGAAACAGAAGATGGCGATGAAGATGTTGAACATGCCCTTCTGCGCGTACTGGGTGCAGATCTTCACGACCTCTTTCGAATTCTCGGTGGAGGCGCTCAGGCTTGCGCTATCATCCAGTTTGATATTCTGCTTGATGTACTGGACGGCGCGGTAGGCACCCGTGGTCACTGCCTGAGTGGAAGCGCCGGTGAACCAGTAGATGACCGCACCGCCGCAGAGGAAACCGAGCAAGGTGTAGGGGTTCAAGAGGTTGAGGATCATCTCGGGCTGGACGCCCAGCGCCTTCTTGAGGAGCAGGATGAGCGAAAAGATCATGGTGGTGGCTCCGACGACGGCCGTACCGATGAGCACCGGTTTTGCCGTGGCCTTGAAGGTATTGCCGGCGCTGTCATTCTCCTCGAGGTAATGTTTGGCAACGTCCATATGCGGTTTGAAGCCGAAGTCCTTCTCGATCTCTTGCTCCACGTTCGGGATGGTCTCGATGAGGGAAAGCTCATAGATGGACTGGGCGTTGTCCGTCACCGGACCGTAGCTGTCCACGGCGATAGTGACCGGCCCCATGCCCAGGAAGCCGAAGGCCACCAGACCGAAGGCGAAGACCGAGGAGTAATCCATGAAATCGTTCAGACCGAGGGTGCTGGTCTTGTAGGCGATGAACATGAGTCCGAAGATCGCCATGCCAAGCCAGAAGGCGCTGAAGTTACCAGCCACGAAGCCGGAGAGGATGTCCAGCGAAGGACCGCCTTCCCGGGCGGCGGTAACGACCTCCTGGCAGTGCTTGGATTTGGAGCTGGTGAACACCTTGACGAGCTCAGGGATGATGGCTGCCGCCAAGGTCCCGCAGCTGATGATGACCGACAGCTTGATCCAGAGGTTATTGGGCAGTGCACCGAGCTGCCAGTTGCTTATCACAAAGGTCACACAGATGGAGATGATGGAGGTGATCCAGACCAAGGTGGTCAAAGGTGCCTCGAAATTCACCTTCTCCTTGTTCCCCATGCTCGCGTTGGTGATGATCCTGTTTATGTAGTAGGAAACGATGGACGTGACGATCATAAGGACACGCATAATGAAGATCCATACGAGGAGCTCCGCCTGATACTGCGGGAAGCAGGCCAGGACGATGAAGCTGATAAGAGCGACGCCCGTGACGCCGTAGGTCTCGAAGCCGTCCGCGGTGGGGCCGACACTGTCGCCCGCATTGTCACCGGTGCAGTCCGCGATAACGCCGGGGTTGCGCGGGTCGTCTTCCTTGATGGTAAAGACGATCTTCATGAGGTCGCTTCCGATGTCGGCGATCTTGGTGAAGATACCACCGCATATCCTCAGGACGGAAGCACCGAGCGATTCACCGATGGCGAAGCCGATGAAGGAGGCGCCGGCGACATCGCGCGGCATGAAGACGAGGATGAAGAGCATGATGATGAGCTCGACACAGACCAGCAGGACACCGATGCTCATACCAGCGGCCAGGGGGATGTCGAGGAGCTTGATGGGCTTGCCCTCGAGGGATGCAAAGGCCATCCGACTGTTCGCAAGGGTATTCATCCGGATGCCGAACCAGGCCACACCGTAGGAACCGAGGATACCGATAATGGAGGAGCCCAGGACGATCAACACATTGGTTGCCGGCATCTTCTGGAGGGCGCCGAAGTAGTAGATGATACAGGCGCCGATGAAGACCTCGAGGAGGATCAGGAACTTGCCCTGCTGGATCAGGTAGGTCTTGCACGTCTGGAAGATAATTTCCGAGACATCCAGCATCGATTTGTGGGCGGGAATACGCTTGACCTTGGCATACATCATGTAGCCGAACACCATCCCCAAGAAACAGACCAGGAACCCGATCATCAACAGGTTATTCTGAGCTGGATCCAGCACAGGGATTTTCAGTTCCGCCTCACTCGCCAGCAGCGGCGTGGAGAGCAGCATGAAGACCAGTACCAGCATGCCGGCACTCAAGACATCTTTTAACCTCTCGCTCATGATATATCTCCTTTTATTATTTGTTCGCCTTATTATTTGTTCGCCCAGTTAATTTTCCGCAATAAAACCCTGATAAAATCTTCGTCCGAGTAACACACCATCTTGGCAATGTCAAGGCGTTCTGGGCCTATCAAAAGCAAAACATTACTGAGCCTCCGCTGTATAATTT
>CAYGXB010000096.1:0-10067 GCA_964353605.1 uncultured Bacteriovoracaceae bacterium | reverse complement strand
CTCGTCGAGATCGTGGACCCCAGGACTCTGGAGCCGATGGCGCCGGGCGAGCTGGGCGAGCTCATCATCACCACGCTGACCAGGGAGGCGATGCCGATTATCCGCTACCGCACCAAGGACCTCACCGCTCTCATCCCCGAGCCGTGCCGGTGCGGCAGGACGCACCAACGCATCAAACGGATCTCCGGCCGGTCGGACGACATGATCATCCTGAAGGGCGTGAACATCTTCCCCATCCAGATCGAGGATGTGCTCATCGCCATCGAGGGCGTGCGGCGGAATTACCAGATCATCCTCGAGCAGAAGGGGCATAACGACCACATGATCATCAGGGTGGAGATCGATCCCGCCCTCTTCCAGGGCGATCTCAAGGCGCTCGAAGGTTTACGGGCACGCATCATGCGTGAGCTGCGGGACGAGATCCTCATCACGCCCGAAGTGGAGCTCTGCGAGCCGGGGAGCATCCCGCTGGCCGAAGGCAAAGCAGTGCGCGTCATCGATAAGAGGGAGCTCTAGGAGGTAAGCCATGGCCCATCAGTTGTCGCTCTTCGTCGAGAACAAGCCCGGGAAGCTCTATAAGATCATGCAGGCGATCATGGGAAAGAATATCGACGTCAAGGCTTTCACCATCGCCAGCGCCGATACGTTCGGGGTGATCAAGATGCTCGTCAACGAGCCGGTGCGGGCGCGGGAGATGCTCAAGGAGTATGGTCTGGCCGTGGCGCTGGAGGATGTGGTCGTCGTAGAGTTCACCAACATGCCCCAGGGCATGTTTGATATCACCGCCATCTTCGCAGCAGAAGCGATCAATATCGACCACGCCTACTGCTTCACCCTGGGCTCGGACGACAAGGCCCTCTTCGTCATCGAGACCCGCGAGATGGCAAAGATCACGGATGTGCTCTCGGGCAAGGGGTTCCAGGTCCTGAGCGACGCCCAGATCTACGCGCTCTAGGATCGCCCTACTCTCCCGCAGAATTTCTTTCAAGGCTCTCCTTCTGGCAGGAAATCAAAATGGTGAGCTTTCCTTGACCGGCAATTGGTTGCAACGCAGTATTCAGGAGCAGTTTTAAGCGAAGCGCGTTATGTCCGTGCGAGGCGGCCGTTCCGCCGCGCTGAAATGAAGAAGAGTTATACGAATCACTCTCTTCTGGAAAAAAGTATGGGGAAGACCTCTTTTCAGGGATCTTCCCCATACCACCTCGGCAAGAATGCGCTCAGGAACGTTTATGTCTTGTCCTGATCGGATTTGTTCTTGTCTTCGATGTTTCCTTTCCCGGGCTTGTCTTCATCACCCATCGCCGACTTGAAATTCTTTATCCCTTTCCCCAGGGCTTGTCCAACCTCAGGGAGCTTCCCCGCCCCGAAGATGATGAGCACGATCACCAAGACGACGATGAGTTCGGTCATTCCTATTCCACCAAGCATGCCGTTCCTCCTGTGAACCAACCCTTAGCATAGTTTCTTGCCCCAGGCAACATATGAAAAGGCGCGCGCTGGACAAAACAGGGGGCCGTCATTATATTGTATTTATACATCCTGCAGGGAAGTACGCGACGGCTTTGCCAGGAAAATCTTGAGTAGGAGGTGGATATGGGAGACTTTTTCCAGCATGGGGGCATAGCGACCCTGCACCAGCTCGGCAGGGTGGATTTCGCGCCCTTGGAAGCCAAGATCGCGCTCCATGCCCAGAAAAGGCCTATTTCCCTGATCCTGCCTTGCCAGTACGCCGACCTTGCGGGCGATGCATGGCGTCGTATCCGGGACCATCTCATGCACATTGGCTATCTCCGGCGGATCGTCGTCGGGTTGGACCATGCGAAGGCTGAGGAATTCGGACGCACCCGGGATCAGTTCGCGCACCTACCCCAGGAAACGCAGGTGGTGTGGACTGGCAGCCCCGCCATGGAGTCCCTCTGCTCGCAGTTATGGGCGGAGGGTTTCCTCGAAGCCACAGGCGGCAAGGGTAGAGCGCTCTGGATGTGCATCGGTTATATACTCGCCTGCCGGGATACCGAGGTGATCGTTGTCCATGACTGCGACATCCTCACCTACGACCGGCTCCTCCTCGGTCGTCTCGCCTATCCCCTCGTGGTCCCCGACATGGAATACGATTTTGCGAAGGGCTATTATGCGCGCGTTACGGACCGGCTGCATGGCAGAGTCACCCGTCTCTTCGTCACTCCGGTCATGCGCGCGCTGCGTTCCATGCTCGGTCCGCTCCCGTTCCTGGAATACCTCGACTCCTACCGTTATCCCCTCTCCGGCGAGTTCTCCCTGAGGGCGTTCCTGGCGCGGTCCATACGGGTCCCATCCAACCTCGGCCTGGAGATCGGGCTCCTCTGTGAGGCTTACCGGAACTGCACCCCACGCCATATCTGCCAGGTGGACCTCTCCATCGATTACGAACACCAGCATGAACTTTCCTACGAGGACCCGACCAAGGGGCTCCTGAAGATGTGCATCGATATAGCGGGATATCTGTTCGCCACCCTTGCAGCGGAAGGCATTGTGTTCACCGATAACCTACTCAAGGACGATACGGGCGGCTTATCATCGCACTGCCGAGGATATGGTCAGGGTATACGAGGATGATGCGGCCATCAATGGACTTTCTTTCGACCGGCATGCCGAGATGCGGGCCGTTCAGAGCTTTTTGAGGGGGCTTGAGATCGCGGGGCAGAATTTCATGCAGGAACCCATAAGCCATGCCTCTCTCACCGAATGGTCCTCGGTGATCTCGGTGCTGCCGACCATCCTCGAGGAGCTGCATGACGTGGTAGAGCAAGACAACAAGAAGCCTTGACCTCCAGGGGAATACGTGATTATGGTTGCTCTGCTCGCAACGAGCAAAGGTGGCATATGGTCAGGACGGACGTGATCATCATCGGCGGCGGCGCCACGGGATGCGGCATAGCCCGGGACCTTGCCCTCAGGGGCATACCGCATTATCTCATCGAGAGGGATGACTTTGCGGCCGGCGCTACGGGGGCGTGCCACGGCCTCCTCCACAGCGGCGGCAGGTATGTGGTCACTGACCCGGAGGCGGCTAAAGAGTGCATCGAAGAGAACACGATTCTCAGGGAGATCGGCGAGAAGTGTGTCGAACAGACCGGCGGGCTCTTCGTGCGGCTCCCCGGCGATTCGAAGCGTTTCCGGGACCGGTTTCTTAAGAGCTGCGAAGAGGTCGGCATCCCCACCGAGATCCTCTCCCCCACGCGCGCCCTCGACCTCGTCCCGAGCCTGAACCCCGTGATCGAGGAGGCCATCAGGGTGCCCGACTGCTCCATCGACCCTTTTCGGCTCTGCATGCTCAATGCGTATTCCTCGCGCCAGAAAGGGGGCGGTATCCTCATCCACCACAAGGTGATCGACATCATCAGGGAGCACGGCCGGTGCGTCGGGGTGAAAGCGCAGGACCGGTTCACCAAACAGGTCAAGGAGATCAGGGCCAAGGTCATCATCAATGCCACCGGCGCATGGGGCAACAAGATCGCGGTCTTGGGCGGCAGCGATGTTCCCATGACCCTGTCCAAGGGGAGCCTCGTCATTACCAACCACCGGCTCACCAACATGGTGATCAACCGCTTGCGGCCTCCGTCGGACGGCGATATCATCGTGCCGAACGAGGCGGTCTGCCTGGCCGGCACCACATCGATAACGGTCGATGACCCGGATGCGGTCGAGGTGGAATCGCGCGAAGTCGACATCATCGTGACCGAGGCGGAGCGTATGCTCCCGAACTTCCGGACGACCCGTATGATCCGGGCTTATACCGGGGTACGGCCGCTCCTCAAGGCCGATACGAGCGACAGCCGCGCGATCTCGCGGGGTTTCAGGATCATCGACCATGGGAACGGGATGTTCAGCATCCTAGGCGGAAAGCTCTCCACCTACCGGCTCATGGCAGAGAAGATGGTCGATACCATCATGGAGGTATTCGGCCTGAAGGTCCCGTGCGAAACTGCGCTGAAGCCGCTGGACGGCCAGGACGAACTGAGCGGGTATCCCCTCTCGAAGCGGCTCAAGGATCTCAGCAATATCGTCTGCGAATGCGAGCTCGTGACGCGGGAAGAAGTGGAGCGGGTGATCAACCGCATCGGGACCAAATACATCGGTGATATCCAGCACCGGACACGCCTCGGGATGGGGCCGTGCCAGGGCGGCTTCTGCACCTACCGGGCGCTCGGCATCATGCATGACATGGGCAGGGTCCCGGCCGACGAATCCATGCGGGTTTTGCGGGAGTTCCTCCAGAGGAGATTCAGAGGGATACGGCCCGCCCTGTGGGGCGACCAACTCAGGGAGGAACAGCTCGTGGAGAGCATATACTTGGGCATCCTCAGTATGGAGAAGGAACCATGAGCGCCATCGATTACGATATCGTCATCGTAGGCGGAGGCATGTCCGGGCTCATGGCGGGCATCCTTCTCGTCGAGAAGGGCCACCAGGTCGCCCTCATCTCCCGGGGAGATCCCGCCGCCTGCCTCTCGACCGGGTGCATCGATGTCCTGGCCCATGATCGCAACCCGCTCGCCAACATATACGCGCTGCCGTTGGAACACCCCTATCATCTGGTCTCGCCAGATGGTATCCATGCGGCTTTGGATAAGTTCGGCGAGATCATGACTGATGCCAGGCTTCCCTACATCGGCACCCCCGAGGAGAACCGCAGCATTCTCACCCCGCTCGGCACCAACAAGATCACCTGCCTCGTGCCGCGGACCATGGAGAGCAGCCCCCAGAATCCGGATGAATACATCCATGTAATCTCCTTCAAGGGCTTGAAAGATTTCTATCCGAGCTACATCATTTCGCGGCGGATGAACTCCGGCTTTTCCGTCTTCGACGCCGGGGTCCCTACCACTATGGGAATCGCCACCCGTTTCGAGGACAAGGAATTCCAGAAGACTTTCATCGCCTGGCTGAAGGGGCTTGAGATACCGGACGGCAAGATCGCCGTTCCCGCCGTGCTCGGCCTGGAGAATCCCCTCTCGATCATGCAGGAGATTACGGCCCGCCTCGAGCGGTGGGTCTTCGAGATCCCTACTCTCCCGCCCTCCATCCCCGGCATCAGGCTGATCAAGGCTTTGAAACGCACCTTCCAGAAGAAGGGGGGCGATGTCTATTGGGGATCTCCCGTCGCCAGTGTGGAGAAGGCGGGTAGACTCGTCGAGGCCCTCACTATAGAAACCAAGGGTAGACCGTCCCGTGTCCATGGGAGGGCCTTCATCCTCGCCACGGGATCTTTTGTCAGCGGCGGGCTCTTCGCGTTGCGGGATGCCGTCCAGGAGACCGTCTTCGGCCTCCCGGTCTCTGTCCCCGGCCCGCGGGAAGAGTGGTTCAACAAGGACTTTTTCACCCTAGGGCATGCCATCGAAAAGGCGGGCATCAGGGTGGACGCATCGTTCCGTCCGATCGAGGCCGGTTTCGAAAACCTGTTCGTATGCGGCAGCATCCTCGCTTTCTCCGAGGTCATGAAGCACGGCTGCGGCCACGGTCTGGCCCTGGCGACTGGCATGGCCGCCGCACAATCCTGTGAAGGGTACCTGCAATGAAGTTCGAACACTGCATTCGCTGCACCCTCTGCGTCGAGAACTGCCCGGTATTCCGGGTGAACCCGGATTTCCCCGGGCCGAAGCAGGCGGGCCCCGACGCCCAGCGCTTCCGCCTCGACGGTGAGAAGTCGGTCGACAGATGGGTGCAGCTGTGCAGTCAGTGCAGGCGATGCGAGATCGCCTGTCCCTACGGAGTCGACCCGGCGGAGATTATCCTGGCTGCCCAGATCAAATATGCGAGCGAACACTTAAGGACGCCGGCATCCCGCATCTTCGCCAACAACTACTACCTCGGCACCCTGGGCTCGCTGGCCTCCCCCCTCGCCAATCGGATCGCAGCCACGGGCTTTGCAAAGCGGGTGTTCAACGTAATCGGCATATCCACCTACCTCCCTTTCCCCCCGTTCAATCTCATCTCCATGAACAAGGGGAGGCGCAAGGCGGGCAGGGGCGCCCCCAAAGTGGTGTTCTTCTACGGCTGCTTCATCAACTTCAACCGCCCAGATATCGGCAAGCATATCCGCACCCTCCTGGCATCGCTCGGGCTCGAGGTCATCCTCCCGCATCAGGTATGCTGCGGCCTGCCTGCCCTGGGAAATGGGGATATCGAACTGGCCCAGCGCTTCGCACGGAAAAATTCCGCGATCCTCTCCGAATACATCGACAAGGGGTACGATGTGGTTTATGCCTGCACATCCTGCGGGCTGACTTTGGTGCACGACTACCCCGGAATACTGAACATTCCCAGTGGGAAGAAGATCGCCGAGAACAGCTACAACGTGCACGAATACATCCTCAAGCTCAGTGACGAGGGCTACATAGAGCCGGAATTCGGCGCCGTGCGGAAGAAGATCGCCTACCATATCCCGTGCCACCTGCGGGCCATCGGCATCGGCTACCCAGCCGCCAGACTCTTCGCCAAGATCCCGGGATTGGAGTACCATATCCTGGACGATTACTGCTGCGGGCTTTCGGGCAGCTATGGCTTCAAGAAAAAGAACCAGGAGACTGCCATCAAGATCGGCAACCAGGCCGCCGCCGTGATCAGGGAAACGGGTGCCGAGGCCGTCGTGGCGGATTGTGGCGCATGTCGCATGCAGCTATCACACTTCTCCGGCCTTAAGGCCCTCGATCCGTCCGAGATCCTGATCGAGTCGATCAAGGTCACAGCCCGGAAGCGATAGAAGGGGTTTTGTACAAAGAGCATGTACGATTGTGGAGGGTACTTATGAAAAAACTGATAATCTATGCACTGCTTGCCATGAGTCTGATCTCCCTGCCTGCCGAGTCTAACGCTGCATCCTCCCTGCAGGTGGTGGCGGAGGATTCCCTGTGGGGCGCCCTCATCGGCGGCCTGGTCGGTGTAGCTTCCCTGGCGTTCAAGGACCATCCGAACGACCACTTCGACCTTATCTACAAGGGGGCGAGCATCGGCCTGGTGTGCGGCGTGGCTTTCGGCATATACGAGATCTCCCCGGTCTTCTACGCCTACAAAGACCCGGCTACCAAGGAGACCACCTACGCCTTTGGCCTGTTCATCCCATTAAAATAGAATCTCCCACCCCCAGGGGCAGGCAAGGAGAAAGCTCATTTGAGGATTTCCAGGGCGCTCTCCATGGTATATCACCAAATACTCGGGGCATGGTTGGTGAGACAATACAAGTTGGAAAAGAATGGTAGGTACGATCTGATCAGAGTTTCTTGATAAACATTAATCTCACCACATCTGGTCGCCTCTTGCCAAATGCCCAAGAACTCCCTTATCATCAATTCCACGAGCTATTCGCACCTCAGCATAGTCGTTAGCTTTCCACGACCGCCTATTATCGGAGATGCCCTTGGTTCGTTTCACCTTTTACAAAAAAAGGAGGACAGGATCAAAGGAGGGTTGTGCAAGGGTCTTCAATAGACAATTCCTATCTTAAAATCATATCCTGTAATTTGATGTGCGGATTACTATAGCGTGTACGTTTCAGTGTTTTTTTGCCAATTTGGATTGCTTCCTGCGGACACCATTGAATACATGCCATACACTGTTCACATGTATGTTGCCACTTCGGATAACCGTCTATTATTTCTATATTCCTGACTGGACAAATTTTTTCACAGATTCCACAACTGTTACATTTCTTATCCACCCAAAACGCTGTATCTGAATCTTTTATCTTCTTCGCAAAATACTTCCCTACAACATCGGAAAAAATCCAATTTATGAAAAATATACTTGTTTCAATACGATGTTCATTTTCTTGCTTTATGATCTCGGCAATTTCCCTGATTCTTTTGTTTGCCTCTAAAAATCGTTTTTTCTGCTTTGCTACAGAAAACGCATCGGCTGCGAAAATGGCGCTCTCAGGCATTGCAATACAAAATCCGGCAGAGAGCTTGGTGTTGTTGCTATGAAGCATACCTTGCGCCTGATTCAATACACTGCCCGGCATAATCGAATAGGTTGCCACTGCAAATACATATTTGTCGGTAGCTATTTTGCTGATGAAATCAGCAACGACCAGTGGAAGTGACCACCAAAATATTGGGAAGACTATACCTATTCGGTCACCTGTTAAATCTATCGGGTTATTAATAGCTGTAGCAATAGGAATTAATTCCGTATTTCCTAGCGCTGATGATAAATCACGGGCAATATGCAAGGAATTCCCTGAACCTGTGAAGTAAAAAATCTTTGTGTTCCTCATAACCTATGCTCCTGTAGTATTTATGTTTGGTTCATGAAAACAAAAGCACTGAAAAAAGTGCTAAAAGTCGTCATAAACCTTAATGTTAAGATATTGTGATGTCAATATATTAGCCTTCTATTCCTTTTCGAGCCGTTACTCCCTGCGTGAAATAGTGTTGCACCTCGCGCATCTCGGTTACCAGATCAGCCTTTTCAATCAACTCTTCAGCAGCATTCCGGCCGGTGATGATCAGTTCGACTCATTCCGGTTTCTGGTCGATTATCTCCAGGAGTTTATTCACGGAGAACAATTTGAAGTAAACGGCGATATTTGCTTCATCGAGAATCACCACATCATACTCAGCGTTTTTGATAACCTTCCTGACCACAGCTAACCCTTCACGGGCAGCACTGATGTCATCCGGTTCAGGTTCGCCGATGATAAAGCGGTTTCGACCGAATCGCCGGACATTGATTGAACCAGAAAACAGAGCGAGCGAATCAAGCTCGCTGCAATCCAGACCCTTTACGAACTGGGCGATAAAGATTTTCAGTCCGACACCGGCAGCTCTCAGGGCCAGACCAAGAGCTGCCGTGGTTTTACCTTTTCCGTTTCCCGTATACACGTGTACGTAGCCTTGTCCGATATCATTCTGTTTCACAAAGTATTCCGAACGTTTTTGGCTTTAAGTATCTGGAAAGAGTTAATATCAACGTGCTATTGTAATCATTTCTGAAGGCCCCATGTTCCTGGAAATCCCGTCAACATGTAACATGATCTATTTTTTCGCTTTTTTCTTGATGAAATCAGGTTTTAAAAATTCGGGGTCACTCCAGTTATAAAATCCTTTCCCTGTTTTCAATCCCAGATCCCCTCTGTCAATCATTTCCTTTAAAGCTTGTGGCGGCTTGTCAAAAGGATCTCCTGTTTCATTGTAGTACGCCATTTCAATATCGTAGATTACATCGAGACCAATAGCATCCATCATAGCGAATGGTCCTAATTCAACTTTAAATTGCATCATCCATGATCGGTCGATGTCCATGAAATCCCCATATCCCTCTGCCCATAACTTGAGTGATTCTCGTTTTACCATCCGCCATAGACGGTTGGCCAGATATCCCATGATCGGCTTCTTCAGTATGATCGGTACACAGTCAATGCTTTCAACCCACAATTTTGCCATCTCAATGGTTTCGGGACTGGTGTTTGTTCCAGGCATGATATCCACTAGTGGCAAATCAATCATCGGAGCATCAAAGTGAATATTCAGCACTTTGTCCGTTCTCCCTACCGCGTCTTCAAATTTGACAACTGGAATGGAAGAACTGTTTGAGGCAATTATTGCATGATCCGGAGCAGCGATATCAATTTGATTGAATACCTTTTTCTTCATATCCATGTTTTCAGTAACTGCTTCAATAATCAGATCAGCATCTGTTACGGCTTGAGATAACGAATTGCAATAGAGTATCTTTTCCTGAGCCGAATTAAGCCTGTCCTCCTGTTCGGTGATTCCCTTCAGAGCATAGATACCTTTCAGTTCGCCAAGACCTTTTGCAGGAGCATCAGGGTTGGGGTCGTAAACCTTCACGCTATATTTAGCTAAAGCTGCAATACTGGAAATCTGCACGCCCATAAATCCTGCACCGATCACAGCAATCTTTTTGATCTTGAAAGGCATTGTGCTCTCCTTGTATAATAAAAAATCTGGTGGTGGCTTAAGCTGCTCTATACTTGAGGTCGCAAGCCTAATATTTCTCGAGCTTCTGATGGTGTAGCAATAGGCCTATCGAGTATCCTGGCAATCTCCTGCACCCACTTGGCCTGT
>CAYGXB010000095.1:0-10124 GCA_964353605.1 uncultured Bacteriovoracaceae bacterium | reverse complement strand
CCTTGCGGATATTGTCCTTCGAACGCATATCGATGAAATCGATGACGATCAAACCGCCGAGATCCCGCAGAATGAGCTGACGTTCGATCTCGGCGGCTGCATCTAAATTGGTAGTAAATGCCGTCTCTTCCATGTCCCTGCTGCCGGTCGCTTGTCCGGAGTTCACATCGATGGCCACCATGGCCTCGGTGGTCTCTATGACGATCGAGCCACCCAATTTCAGACGCACCCTTTTGCTGTATATGCCCTGCAACTGCTTTTCGAGTTCGTACTTCGTGAACAGCGATTTGGATTCACGGTAATGCTTGATGTGCTTCTGATAGCGGGGCATGACACTCTTCATAAACAGGATGGCCCGTTTGTAGGTATCCTCTTCATCGATGAGGATCTCCGTGGTATCGCTCGTGAAATAATCCCGGATGGATCGGATGATGATATCGCCCTCACGGTAGATGAGGCTGGGGCAAGGGGCGCTTTTATAATCGCCCTCGATGCTCTTCCACAGCCTCAGGAGATAATTCAGATCCCGGGAGAGTTCGGCCTTGTTCCTGTCCATGCCGGCGGTGCGAATGATGATGCCCATGTCAGGAGGGGGATCCAATTGCTCCATGATCTCCTTGAGCCTCTTTCGCTGACCCTCATCCTCGATCTTTCTCGATATTCCGGCCAGATCCTGGTGGGGGAGGAGAACCATGAATCTGCCCGGCAGGGAAATGTTCATGCTCAGGAGGGCCCCCTTGGACGGTTTTTCCTCCCTGTTCACCTGTACACAGAGCTCCATGCCCTTCCTCAGGTGTCTGAGGATGTCTTTACCTTCGCCGGCCCCGTTGATGAATCCGGGATGCATATCATGGACAGGTAGAAAACCGTTTTTCTCTCTGCCGTAATCCACGAATATGGCATTGAGACTCGCCTCAATCTTCGTGATCTTTCCCTTGTAGATATTGCCACGCAACTGTTCCTTCAAAGAGCTCTCGATATAAAGTTCCTTGAGGAGACCGTCATCCACGACAGCTACCCTGATCTCTTCTGGGTGCACTGCATTGATCAGCATCTTCTTCATTCTTTATCCTTGCTCAGGAAAGTCGCTCAAGGAAATCAATTTTCCCACGTCCTTCGCGCAGTATCTGGACCTTACCCGTCTCCATAGAGACAACCGTCGACGGGATGTCAGGCAATATCCCGCAATCTATGATAGCATCCACAACATGTCCCCAATCCGCTTCGATCTCTAATGGATCAATGTGCAGCCTGTCCTCGCCCATGGGAACACTCGTGGTGATGATCGGTTCCCCAAGCTCGACCACCAATGCCTGACAGAACCAGTGATCCGGAATACGTATCCCGATGGTCTTTCGGTTCGACTGCATGAGCCTTGGAACGAGCTTCGTAGCAGGGAGAATGATGGCATAGGGCCCGGGGAGGAGAGAGCGGATGAGCCTGAAGGCATTATTATCCACCTGCGCATAGGTACTGATATCCTTGAGATCCGCAAGCATGATGCTCCTTGGTTTATGCGGGCCTTTGATGGCATTGATCTTTTCGATTCCCTTCTTGTTCGACAGGCTGCAGCCGATACCATACACCGTATCGGTCGGATAGACGATGATGCCCCCAGCATGGAGAATATCAGCAACCCGCTTCACAATCCTTGGCTTCGGTACATTCGGATCAATGGGGATGCGCATCGTTTCATCCTTTGAGACACATGCTCTTCATGTCAATATTCGAGAGGGAGGCAAAGACGGAATATTTCACCCTGGGGATGTCTCTTTGCAGATCCGCGATGTATGCCCTCATCATCTTGCGCTTGCTGTCTACCCTGAGTGGACAGGCGTTGATCGCGGGTTCAATCTCCAAACAACGGAAGAAGGCGTCGACGAGATCATCCGGGCAGTAGGCTAGGGGTCGTATTACCCTATTCTTCCCGTCATTTGATACCCGGGAGGGGGCCATGGCACCAATCTGTCCGGTATAGAAACACCGTAGGAAAAATGTCTCGATGATATCATCCATATGATGGCCGAGAGCTATTGACGAAGCACCGATGGCCTGTGCGACTCCGTAGAGGTACCCCCTCCTCAGTCGCGAGCAGAATGCGCAGGCGCTTTTTTCGGGATCGGCCACCTCTTCGATAATCCGGGCGATATTCGTTTCCACCTCCATGACCTCGAGTCCGAGTTCCTCCCGAGACCAAAAGGCGATCCTTTCAAAGCCATCCTCGAAACCGGTCCTGATATGCACGGGTACGAGATCAAATGCGAGAGGTGCAGCTTTCCTCAGAGCGGTGAGCACCCTCAAGAGTACAATCGAATCCTTCCCGCCTGACATGGCCACGATCACCCTGTCTGACGGTCCGATCATTGCATAATCCCGTATGGCCGACCCCACCTTTTTCCGAATTCTCCGCTCGAAATAAAGCCGCTTGTTGTAATCCACCCCGTAACTCTACCATATATGAACAGTTTTGCAAGAATGTATATTCTTTCTCTAGATGGCATGTACCCTCGCTCTCCCAGAGGGAACAGGATTCAGGAGTTAGGAAGATATTTCTGTTTGAGTTCAGGAATAGCTGCTCCCGTCCCAGCAGTGGGTGCAGAGCTTTTCCTTGGGCAGATTGATGGCACCAACAAGATCATCCATGCGCTGGAAGCGTAAGCTTGTCAGTTTCAGACGCTTTCTGATCCTTTCGATCATGGCGAGGTGTTTCTCCGAATCTGTTCTGGCATATTCTTCGATGAACCTATCACCACAACCCTCCAGCTCATGGATCGCCTTGCGGGAGGCTAGGTCCAGGGTCGATCGCGATCGAGAGAAGTTGAGGAATTCACACGGGTAAATCAGCGGGGGGCATGCCACACGCATATGCACTTCCCGGGCTCCGTACTGGAAAAGGATCTGGATAGAATCCTGCAACTGGGTGCCGCGGACAATGGAGTCATCACAGAAAATGATCCGCTTGTCCTCGATCAGCGCCTGGTTGGGGATAAGTTTCATCTTGGCCACGAGGTCTCTGATAGTCTGGTTCTGCGGCATGAAGCTCCTCGGCCAGGTCGGGGTGTACTTCACGTAGGGGCGCATATATGGGATACGTTTCTCATTCGCATAGCCGATGGCATGACCAATGCCGGAATCCGGGATGCCGGAGACGAAATCGGCTTCTACAATGTCGTTTCTCGCCAAGGCGTTTCCGCATCGATAACGTACGTATTCGACATTCTTGCCCTCGTAGCACGAGGAGGGGTACCCGTAATACACCCAGAGAAAGGAACAGATCTGCATCTTGTCCCCAGGTTTTTGTACCTGTTCATAGCCGTCCTGGTTTAGAAAAACGATTTCTCGGGGACCAAGGCAATACTCCACTTGATATCCGAGATTGGGAAAGGCGCTGGACTCCGAGCATGCTGCCAACGCACCGTCCCTCTTGCCGATAACGATAGGTGTCCGGCCGAGCTTGTCACGCGCCGCATAAATGCCTTTTTCGGTAAGGATGAGCAGGGAGCAGGAACCCTGAATGGTCTTGTGGACATTTTCGATCCCTTCCGCAAAAGACCCCTTTTCACAGATGAGCATAGCCACGAGCTCGGTGGGATTTATATCGTTGCCCGAGCTCTCCGTAAAATAGTTTTTTTTGCCGAAGGCCTCTTGCACAAGATTGCCGATGTTGTTGATCTTTGCCACCGTGACGATGCTGAACTTTCCCAGGTGGGAATTGAAAATCATTGGCTGGGCCTCATTGTCGCTGATGACGCCGATGCCCAAATGACCTTGGAATTCATGGAGCTCAGGCTCGAATTTCGTCCGGAAATAGGCATTTTCCAGGTTGTGAATGGACCGGGTAAAACTTCCCCGATGGACAACAGCCATCCCACCCCGCATCGTACCAAGGTGAGAGTGGTAATCTGTCCCATAAAAAAGTTCTTTCACACAGTCTTGCTGAGAAGCGACACCGAAGAATCCGCCCATATTGCACCCATTCCTTTCGATTCATGAGAAGGCCTTTATGATGCCCCTTTAAATGTTGTCCCTATATGATAAAAAACTCGTCAGAAACAAGAGAAATAAAAACAAGTTGTCCCTTTCTGAATCACAAGGAGGAAACGCGGGAATGCAAATTTTATGCTTTCACCATGGATCATCAAGCTGGTATACAGTAGGTGAGGGTCGGATATGCATTGCAGCTTGGAATGATCAAAGGATAGGGGACTAATCCATAATTTTTATGCAATGCCTGGACTCCATTCTGTAAGAACAAAGAGGTGGTATATGGCAAAAAAGAAGGCAGAAGGGGGATCTTTAGGACAGCGGATGAAAGAGGGTCGGCTGAAACTGGGAATGAGTCTGGAAGAGCTCGCCCATGAAAGCGGTTATACATTGGATGTGCTCAAAGACGTAGAGGAAGCGAGAATCGTGCCGCCCGTTTCCCTGATCCTTCAACTAAACCGCATCTTGAAGCTCGATATGGAGGAAGCGGAGGGCGCATCAAAGAAGTCCACAACAGGTCATAAAAAGAGGGTTGCATCCTATGCCTATCAATCCTTGACAAAGCCTGGGGTCGATAAACACCTGCGGGCCTACCATGTGACCATTGAGGCGAAGACAAAACATAAAGGAGTGGAGTACCATCATGATGGGGAAGAATTCGTCTATGTCCTAAAGGGTGGGCTTGTGATCCAGGTGGGCGAGAATGTCTCAACCTTGGCTAAAGGAGACTGTATCCATTTCAATTCTGCTCTGCATCATAAACTGAATAACCCGACATCAGAGACAGCGCAACTGCTGGTCGTCATCTATGTGCCATAAGGGGGATCGCCATGTCGTTCCAGATTACTAATGAGCAGGAGATGATCCGTCTCATGGCAAGGGAATTCGCCAAGAAGGAGTTGGCGCCCTATGCCTATGAGCGGGATCACTCGGGAACCTTTCCGTTTGAGGCAGTGAAAAAGATGGGAGCGCTTGGTATGATGGGCATGATGGTGCCAACCGATTATGGCGGTGCCAATGCTGGTGCTGTCAGTTATTCTCTTGCTGTACAGGAAATCGCCTATGCCTGTGCTTCAACAGCGGTCACCATGTCGGTGACGAATCTTTCACAGGATCCGCTTTTGAAGTTCGGCTCGGAATACCAGAAAGAGAAATACCTGGGTCCGCTTGCCCGGGGTGAGGTGCTTGGAGCGTTTGCCATCACGGAGCCCGGTGCCGGATCAGATCCTGGAAGTATGACCATGCGCGCAGAGGATAAAGGCGAATACTATCTCGTCAACGGAACCAAGGTCTTCATCACGAATGGCAGTTATGCCGATATCATCATGCTCATCGCCCGTACCGGTGCGGAAAAGTCCAACCGAGGTCTGTCGGCCTTCATCGTCGAGAAGGGAGTACCGGGTTTCTCTATTGGTAGAGAGGAGGATAAGATGGGACTCCGAGCTTCCAATACGGTGGAGCTCATCTTTGAGGACTGCACTATTCCCAAGGAGAACCTCCTCGGCAGAGAGGGATTCGGATTCAAGATCGCTATGGTAGCCCTCGATAGCGGTCGGATCGGGATTGCCTCGCAGTCCCTCGGTATAGCCAGGGCCTGCCTCGATGAGGCAACACAGTATGCCAAGACCCGTAAACAATTCGGCAGAAATATCGCTTCCTTTCAGGCAATCCAGTGGATGCTCGCTGATACGGCAACCGAGATCGAAGCAGCCCACTGGTTGACCCTCTTCGCGGCAGACCGCAAAGACCAGGGTATACCTTTTACCAAAGAGGCATCCATGGCCAAGCTGTTTGCCTCGGAGATGAGCAACCGGGCGGCTTATCGGTGTTTGCAGGTTCACGGCGGCTATGGATACATGAAAGAATATAAGATCGAACGTCTCTATAGGGATGCACGGGTAACAGCCCTCTATGAGGGGACGTCTGAGGTCCAGCGTATCGTCATTGCACGAAAGATCTTGGAGGGTTAGAATAGATACCCCCGACCCCTTGGATTCTTAACGTGAGCGAAATCCCGATGGTATCTTGGCCCCCTAAATATTCAAGGGGGTTCGGGGGTTTGTGCTTTTATCCAGGCGAATATGGTGGAGAGCGCAGTTTCGGGTGAAAAGTAACATTCTGCTCCGTAATGTCTCCGGTTCCAGGTGATCTGTCGTTTTGCGTAATGCCTGGTGTCACGCTGGATCAAACGGATTGCCGTGTCAAGGGAGATCTCCGATAAGAGGTAGGCGATGACATGTTTGTATGCCAGCGTATCCATGGACTTAAGACCCCGATGATACCCCATATCGAGGAGTCGCCGCGTCTCTCCTATGAGGCCTTGCTCGAGCATGGCAAGGACGCGATTATCGATAGTTGCGTTCAAAGTATCCCTCGGAAGCGTAAGACAGGCGACTTTGACCTCCATCAACGGATGTGAAAAGGCGTGTGGGCCTTGGATCTCGCTCGGCCTCAAACCTGTGAGAAATATCATCTCGAGGTAGCGGACGAGCCTTGATGAATCGTTGGGGCTGATGTTCTGGGCGGATATCGGGTCCATCCTCTGGAGGGCTGACCAAAGGCAATCGGTGCCTTTCTTTCGGATCAGAGACCGCAATGCTTCCCTTATCTCCTCGGACCGAGGCGGGGCATAGCACAGGCCATAGACGAGGGCTTTGATATAGAGGCCTGTGCCACCAACCACAAGGGGAATCTTCGATCTATTTCTGACATCACGGATCTTATCCATAGCCATGGCGGCAAACCGGCCAGCATTGAATTCTGCATCAGGGTCTATTATATCAATGAGGTGGTGGGGGAGCCATGCTCTCTCAAAGTGAGTCGGTTTTGCCGTCGCGACATCCATGTAGCGGTACACCTGCATGGAGTCGGCTGAAATAACTTCGATGGGAACGTCCTGAGCAAGCCTCAATGCTAAGCTTGTCTTTCCCGAGCCGGTCGGGCCCGTGAGGATGATCAGCCTCTCCTGCCTATCCACTTCTCTATCTGATCGATACTGATCTTCTTGAAGAGAGGTCTGCCATGGGGGCAGGTCAGCGGAGCACCGATCTCATCAAGGGCTTTCAGCAATGCCACAATCTCCTGGTATGTGAGCGTCTTACCCGATCGCAGGCTCTTGTGGCAGGCGATGGTCGACCTGATAACATTCTGATAGTCTGTTTGCACCTTATGACTCACATCCTGGATTACTGTGCGGATGATATCTTGCATATCGGAACTATTGAGAACGGAAGGCAACGCCCTCACAGCGATTGATGTTTCTCCAAAGGATGCGCAGTCTATGCCGGTCTCCTGTAAAACCGGCACGATTTCCTCGAATACTGCGAATTCCCCAGGAGTGAGTTCTATGACGAGCGGATGGAGGAGGAGTTGGGAATTTGCACTCCCATGGGCCTCCTTCAGCCGTTCGTAGAGAATACGCTCATGCGATGCATGCTGGTCGAGGATATACAAAGCCTCATCGTCCTCAAGGAGAATATAGGTTGATTTCAAGTTCCCTACGATGGTCTTGTCGGTATAGAAAGACGGAGTTTTCCTGAATAGGCGTTCCTGTGAGGTTTCCAGTGACCTGTAATCAGGCCCTCGCCGGACCCCCTGAGTTCGAATGGGAGCTGCGGAGGCTGGCATCATCATATGGTGCCAAGCCTTTGCTGAATCCAGGAGTGCGGCCTTGATGGTAGCGACGATGAAGCCAAAGACCCGGGACGGGTCTCTGAACCGCACCTCGGCCTTGGCGGGGTGGACATTTACATCCACATTAGCAGGGTCAATATCCACGAAAAGGACAGTCACGGGGTATCGATTCTTCATGAGCATACCCTTGAACCCCCCGATGACTGCCGTGGCTAGGATTTTATCCCTGACGGATCTCGTGTTCACAAAGGTATAAATGCTGGATCGTGTAGGTCTTGAAACCTCTGGACCAGCTAAAGCCCCATGGACATACATCCAGCTTCCGGCATTCGAAAACTCCCGCATGCTTTCTCGGAAGTCAATGCCGAGGAGGATGCCAGACCGCTCTTCGAAAGACAATCCCTCCTTGAGATTCATAACCTGTCTACCATCGATTGTAACCGCAAAGGCAATGGAAGGGTAGGAAAGGGCAGATCTTGAAATGGCATCCAGGATGTTCTTCTGCTCGGTGGCTGCAGTCTTCAAGAACTTCCTCCTCGCCGGGGTATTGAAGAAGATATCCTTTACCTCCACAATCGTCCCAGGAGGCATGCCCCTTTTCCCCCGTTCCACGACCTCGCCTGCCTCCATGGTTATAAAGTATCCATGAGGAGACGCTGCTGTCCTCGTCGCAAGCGTGGTCCTGCTCACGGAGGTGATACTCGGTAGCGCCTCGCCTCTGAAACCAAGAGTACGGATGGCAAACAGGTCGCTCACATCCCTGATCTTGCTGGTTGCATGTCTCGGAATAGACATGGCGAGGTCATCTTGGTCCATACCCATCCCGTTGTCTACAACACGGATAAGACCAATACCCGCTCCCTCGATCTGGACCGAGATACTCGTAGCCGCGGCATCAAGGGCGTTCTCAATCAGCTCCTTGACCACCGAGGCAGGCCGCTCGATAACTTCCCCCGCGGCGATCTGATTGATGAGATCTTTTGATAAAAGTGTGATGTTTCCCAAGCGTTAGATCTCAATAATCATCCTGTCAACAGGGAAATGGAGCTTCGCCTTGCCCTCGAATCCCTTCCTGCCCATAAGGTCAAAGGTGATCTGCTTGCCGAGCTCCACCCCCGGCTGGTCAAATGGATCGATATCAAGGAGGAAACAAAAAAACACCGTAGCCGCCTCGAAGAACATGAAGAGTCCACCCAAGGTCTCTTCATCGATGGTATCCAGGGAGATGTTGATGGTCATGCGTTTATTCTCGATCAGAGCGGCTTTGGTTCCTTTTGCCTCGGCATTGATGAGTTCCGCAATGCTCTTTTCAGCCAGGTATCCCATCTCGGCAGTATCCTCAAAGACATTAGGGATGGGAACGTCATTCCGATATCTCCTCACCTCAATGATGTTTACGATTTTGTCAAATGGCCCCTCGACGTAGAGCTGAACCTGTGAATGTTGATCGGTGGCGCCCAGCGCCTTGATGGGGGTCTGTCCGGCGAAGACCGTCTTGTTCTTCAACGAGAGCTTTTTGCCTGAACTTTCGGCCCAGAGCTGACGATACCAGTCGGCAAGGTCTAAAAGGGAGTTGGAGTAGGGCATGAGCACCGAGCAATTGACCCCTCGTAAGAGGGCCAGGAAATGTATCGCTCCGAAGAGATATGCGGGATTAGTAAACACATCAGGTTTCAGGACAACGTCCGCCATGCGCGCCGCACCATGCATAAGGGCATCGATATCGATGCCGAGGAGGCATGCCGGGAAGAGACCCACCGGAGTCAGCGCGCTGAACCGTCCACCAATCTCAGGCGGGATGGACAAGGCCGGAATCCCTTCCGATGCGGCCAGTTTTCTCAGGATCCCCTTTTCAGGATCGGTGATGAGGACAAGGTTTTCCTTGTAGCGTGCCCCGCACTTCGCCTTGAGAAGGCCATATACAACCATGAATTGGGCGGCGGTCTCAGCCGTACCCCCGGATTTGCTCACCACAATAAAAAGGGTCTCTTCCAGCACTATGTGTTTTAGAATGCTCGCCATCATCTCGGGATCGACATTGTCGAAGTAGAATATTCGTGGTTGTCCAGAAAGGTTGTACAGGGGATCTTTCAACGCTGAAGAAATGGCCTTCGTCCCGAGTGATGAGCCGCCGATTCCGAGGTGCACGATATTTTTAAACCTCCCCTTGAGCGACTGGGCGAGTATCTTGATCTCGTCGATCGCATCCCGGTCCTTGGGCAGGTCATAGAAGAGTATCTTGCGGTTGGTGCGATAACCCATGATTGTTTCGTGCGCGGATTTGACGGTAGGGACTATAGCCTCAATATCATCTATGGCGATACCCCGTTCACCGATAAGCCGGTCAGTCACCCCCGAGAAATCGAATCGTATCATATGAGCCCCCTGTGAATAATTCTTCGCTGAAAGGCTATAGATATTGTGTACATTAGTCAAGGGATACCGGTTTGTTATGTCGCGACTCTTTGATAATGTCCCCTACCAGACTCAATAGAAATGTCCCCTAT
>CAYGXB010000094.1:0-10129 GCA_964353605.1 uncultured Bacteriovoracaceae bacterium | reverse complement strand
GAGATCCTCTTCGAGATGGAGAAGCAGAAGATAGCACTGGAGCGGGAGATCCTTGAGCTCAAGACGAAGAAGACGAGCCTTTTTGCCGAGATCAAGGCCGTACTTGCGGCCAGCCAGACGTGGCTCAAGGAGATGGCCGGTGTGGATACGAAGCAGGGGTGATAACGCGATCATCGTCTGCAGGGTGTTTCCGAACGCACCCCGTGACTCCATTGAAGGGATCAAGAATGATCAGCTTGCCGTCCGGCTCTCTTCCACGCCTGTGGAGGGCAAGGCGAACAAGGCTCTCCTCAGATTCATGGCCAAACAGCTCAGAATTGCGCAATCCAAGATCTCAATTATCCAAGGGGAGAAAGCGAGGACCAAGGTACTCTGTCTTGATGGGGTGACACCTGAAAACGTGGTACAGATCCTTAAGCTTAATCAATGACCTTCACGCCCCGGTAGCCGAGGCGCACAAGTTCTTCGGCCATGCCCTGAATATCCCCGCCCGAAACCCTGAAGTGATGAACCGTTTCGTCCTCGTTCAAGCTCATCCCGACGCTGATGATGAAACCGCCCTTCTGTGCGATGATGGACACCACCTCGTCAAATGAGCCGTGGACATGTTTGAGGATCACATCCATCCGGGAACCGGCCTTGAGGACGCCCATGATGTCAATAAAGGCCTTGAGGATGTCATTGACCGTGAGGATGCCGAGGACCTTGCCATCCTCGACAACCGGAAGGCAGCCGATGTTCTTTTCATAGATGAGTCGCGCCGCATCTTCCAGTGAGTTGTCACGCCTGATCGTGTAGGGATTTGTCAGCATCACATTCTTGACCTTCAACGTCTCGAGCATACAGGTCAAGATCGCCTGCTTCACATCTCCCGAGGTGATTAGACCGATAAAGGCACCGTTTTCGACGACCGGGAGGTGGCGCACAGAGTGCTTCTTCATAACCGCGAGGGCATCCTTGACGCCCACTTCGGGGTCGATGGTGATCACATTGCGTACCATCCAGTCATTCACCTTCATGGCTCCTCTATAACAGAAATCTCAAGCGGGGGGAAACCCCTCTTTTGCCTGTAGCGACTACCCTTGACCCATCTACCCAACTTTCGATGCGTTTGAGAGGGGCGGCAGGCGGTGTCGTTCTGATTGGGATCAAATTTTTCGGAGGCAGAGTCGAAGAGAGCAGTCTTGTATACATTAAGCTTGTACTTCCCCCCCCTGGACAGAGCGATCGTTTTGGGAGAGAGGCCGAAGCAGAGGACGAGGCACACATTTATGACAGGCGGTTTTGAGAGAAGGTTTTCTATAGAGGGAACACAACCGGCTACATAACCATGCACTGCCGGAGATGCACTTTTACAGGAGATTGATCATTATGGACTTGACTAAATATAAAATAAATATCGATGATAGGGGCATCTTTGTGGTCGATTGACCTGGAGATATATAGCATGATTTTCCGGGAGGTGGCATAATGGAACGCACACAGGTATCTGTATCTCCTTACCGCTGGGTGGTGCTGGTGGTTTTCATGCTCAATGTCGCGGTGTCCCAGATCATGTGGATGACCTTTGCGCCCATAGCTAGGGACGCGGCCGCCGTGTACACCGGCGGCAATATCAACTACATAGACTTTCTGGCCATACTGGCCATGCTCGCGTGGCTCCCCTTTTGCATTCCAGCCGCCTGGTGTATCGACAACATCGGACTGAAGTGGGGGGCGGGCATCGGCGTCATCCTTATCGGCCTATGCGGGTTCCTGCGCATCTTCGCGCCGAATTACGGGTGGCTCCTCGCCTGCATGATTGGATGCGCCATCGCGCAGCCTTTCTTGCTCAATGCCTTCACCAAGCTGGCGTCGAACTGGTTCCCGGAAAAAGAGGAAACGTTGGCGTCGGGATTGTTGACCATGTCCCTGTTCATCGGATTAACCACGGTCATGTTCGCCACCGATATTATCCTCGCGCATTACCGGAAGGTCGGCTCGGTCAAACAGGGGATAGATACCATCCTTTATGTGTATGGAATACCTGCTCTGGTCGGGATGATCCTGTATTTTCTTTTCGTAAAGGACAAGCCGAAGCTGCCGCCCAACCCTATTGCAGCCGAAAAAAAGGTAACCATGACCGTTGGGCTGAAAGCGCTTTTTCGGAATAAGGATTTTCTCTACCTGTTGGGATTGTTTTTCATAGGAGTGGGTGCGTTTAACGCTATCTTGACAAAGATCGATTGGATATTCAAAAACCGAGTTCTGGACATCGATTCGACGCTTGCTCCGGGCATTGTCGGCGGGCTGATTGTGATCGGAGGGATGTGCGGCGCGGTGATCCTCTCCGCATTGTCAGATAAGTACCATAAAAGGAAGATATTCCTCATCTTGGCGGCGGGGATGGCGGTTCCCCTCTCCCTGCTGCTGCAGTACCTCTCCTCCATTGTGCTTTTGGGCATTGCAGGCTTTGTCTTCGGCTTTTTCCTTATCTCGGCAATGCCGGTAGGGCTGACCTACGCGGTGGAAAAGACCCATCCGGTTCCAGAAGCCACATCCAACGGGATTTTGATGCTGAGCGGCCAGATAAGCGGCCTCCCCATCGTGTTCTTCTTCAACATGACAGCCATCACCGTGCTCTTCGGCGTAGCCTTGCTTTTGGCGCTGCTCATGCAGGAGATCACATCCCCGAAAGCGGCCTGACTATTTTAAGGCAATGGTAAATAAATGGACGCTTCTGGTAGGGGAAAGATATGGATTTAGCGATTTATTAATGATGTGCTTGCTTCAGAGGAAAGGGCGGTGATTACGGAGAGAGGCTGTCATAGCGACAGTCTCTCTCCCCATGAAAAATTACCACAGCATGACTTGACAATATTCGCGGTTTTTAGTAAGTAATATTACCATGGGGTGGTTCCGTCGAGGAGCCTGAGATTATACCCGTAGAACCTGATCTGGGTAATACCAGCGGAGGGACCCAAGACGGATAATCCAATCTCCTCCATGCCATCCCCTGTTAATTTGAGAATCACATGGGGTATACGCGTATGGATGTGTATTCGTTTCTTAAAGCTGTTCGTGAGAAGCGACCTCTGGTGCACCACCTCACCAACTGGGTCACTATTTATGATTGCGCACAGGTGGTCAAATCCTTCGGCGCGTCTCCGGTGATGGCGCACGCGCCCGAGGAAGTGGCGCAAATGGTCGGCCTGGCCTCGGCGTTGGTGCTGAACATCGGCACGCTCACGGCCGATTTTATTGAAAGCATGAAGATCGCGGCGCGGGCTGCAAGCTGCCGGAACATCCCTGTGGTGCTGGACGTGTGCGGCGCCGGGGCGACGGCCTTCAGAGATAGAAAGAGCAGTGAGCTTCTCGAGGATAAGCACATCAGCATCATCAAGGGAAACAGCTCCGAGATCGCGCGAATTGCGGGTTGGGACGTGCGTACGAGGGGTGTTGACGCCGCTCACGTGGGAGCTGACCTCCATAAGATTGCAACGGCCCTTGCCAGACAAAGAAATTGCACCGTGGTTATCACCGGCAAGGAGGATATTATTACAAATGCAAAGACAACCTATGTGGTTCGGAATGGCAGCGAGATACTGACCCATGTGGTGGGGACGGGGTGCATGGCCACATCCGTCATTGGCACCTTCACTGGTGCATCACCGCATGATATAACCGCGGCGGCTGCGGCAGGTCTCAGCTGCTATGAGATAGCGGCGGAACTGGCGGTGAAAAAATCCAGCGGTCCTGCCTCGTTCAAACAACATCTCTTCGACTGCATTTTTCACTTAACGAAAGATGATGTCGATTTCATGCAGAGGGTGGCGTAATGAGAGGATATTACTTCATTACTGATGCCTCCATTAGCGTTGCCGGCATGATGAGTGACGTGAAGAAGGCTGTCGCGGCGGGAGTTGAAATCATCCAGTATCGCAATAAAGCTGCAGAAACGCGCTCCCTGTACGACGAGGCACGGCTTATAAAGCATATCTGCTCGGGAAGCGGGTCCTGGCTCATCATCAACGACCGAATCGATATCGCCCTGGCGATGGATGCCGACGGTGTCCATATCGGGCAGGAGGACATGCCCTATCTGGAAGCCCGCCGGCTGTTGGGTAAGGATAAAATCATCGGTGTGTCCGTGCACAATGTCGAGGAGGCCATTGAAGCCGTAGACCTGGGTGCCGACTACCTGGGCGTAAGCCCCATCTTCGCCACTGCCACCAAGACTGAAGCAGGCGAGCCGTGTGGGGTTGAGACCCTGAAAGCGATACGGCGTGCGTGCCGGGCACCAATCGTCGCCATTGGCGGCATTGACCTCTCCAACGTGGGCGCAGTAATCGAGGCGGGGGCCGATATGGTCTGCGCCATATCGGCCGTGGTGACGAAACCTGACGTGGCCACCGAAATACGAAAATTTCAAAGGGGGTTCGGCTTATGACACAACTGGAATCTGCGAAAAACAAGTGCATCTCCCCGGAGATGCAAGCAGTGGCGGAGCGAGAGCCTTTAAGTGCAGATGAGATACGGAAGCATATCGCGTCCGGGTACACCGTGATCCTTAAGAGCGCGTTCCATGACTGCGTGCCGGTGGGGATCGGCAAGGGCCTGAAAATAAAGATCAACGCTAATCTCGGGACGTCCAACTACAACGCCGACCCGACGCAGGAACTTGAGAAGCTCGCCGTAGCCGTCAAGTATGGTGCCGACACGGTGATGGACCTCTCCACCAGCGGCGATATCCGCGCAATGCGCCGGGCTATCATCCGTGCTTCACAGGTGCCTGTAGGCACGGTACCCGTGTACGAGGCCATCGTGCGCTGCCCCGATGTGGCCGGCCTTACGGAGGACGATTTCCTCGATTCCATACGGCGGCACATTGAGGACGGCGTTGACTTCATTACCGTACACTGCGGAGTCACGCTGAAGTGCATCCCCCTACTGGAATCCCGTATCATGGGAGTAGTATCGCGTGGCGGAAGCTTTCTTATAAAATGGATGCTCCATCACCATAGAGAAAATCCCCTTTATACCCACTATGACGAGATCCTTGACATGGCAAAGCAGTACGATGTGGTTTTAAGCCTAGGCGACGGTCTACGGCCCGGCTGTCTTGCCGACGCCACGGACCCGGCTCAAATCGAGGAGCTCAAGACCCTGGGTGAACTGGCCGCGCGGTCGCAGGCGAAAAACGTTCAGGTGATAGTCGAGGGACCGGGACACGTGCCCCTGCACATGATAAAGGAGAATGTAGAACTGCAGAAAAAGTACTGCAACGGCGCGCCTTTCTACGTGCTGGGACCGCTTGTGACCGATTGCTCGCCCGGGTACGATCACCTCACCGGCGCCATCGGCGGGGCTCTGGCAGCCTACTACGGAGCGGATTTCCTCTGCTACCTCACGCCGAAGGAGCATCTGGGCCTTCCCGATATCCAGGACGTCATCGACGGGGTGATCGCCTCAAAGATCGCTGCGCACGCAGCGGATATCGCGCGCGGTATACCGGGCGCGCGAGACCGCGACGACGCCATGTCCCGGATGCGGAGCAACCTGAACTGGGAGGGCATGTACAACATTGCGCTCAACCCGGAAAAGGCGCGCGCTATTCGGAAGGAGACGGGTAAGGAGGAAGCGGAAGTCTGCACCATGTGCGGCGACTTCTGCTCGGCAAAGATCAATAGGGAGTGCAGAGAGCAATACCACAAATGAAGATATCGGAAATCGGCGGCGAGTTTGCCTTCATCAGGCGCGTCACGGGTGTGTCTTATAACGATCCCGCCATCGTCAAGGGGGTAGGCGACGACTGCGCGGTCCTGGAGTATACTCCCGATAAATATCTGCTGGTCACCGTCGACATGATGGTGGAGAACGACCACTTCTCCCTGGCATGGCACAGCCTAAACCAGGTGGGGAAAAAGCTTATGGAGGTGAACGTCTCGGACATCGTGGCCATGGGAGGGACCCCCCGCTGGGCCTTCATATCGCTCGCGCTAACAGCCGATACCCAGGTGGAGTTCATGGACGACTTCTATCGCGGTCTGTATGATGCGGCCCGGAAACACAACGTGGCCCTCATCGGAGGCGACACCACGCATGGCCGGGAGCTCGTGCTCAACCTGGCGCTCATTGGTGATGTGGACAGGAACTTGGTGCGCTTGCGCTCCCATGCCATGCCGGGCGACCTCATCTGCGTCACGGGCACTTTGGGCAAGAGCGAGGCGGGCCTGCGGCTTCTCCGGAATGGCAAAAAGGAAGGTTACCTGAACGGACACCTGGAGCCGCAATGCCGGCTGGAGCGCGAAGGGAAGGCGATAGCACGCCATGCCCATGCCATGATCGACGTGAGTGACGGCCTGGGAAGCGAGGTGACGCACATCTGCGAGGAGAGCGGCACCGGGGCGCGCATCGACTGGGAGAATATTCCCCTCTCTCAGGACACCATCGAAGCGGCACGGGCTGTTTCTGGCGACCCTCATCAATACGCACTTTATGGCGGCGAGGACTTTGAGCTTGTGTTCACTATCCCTCAGGAAAATATCCCCACCCTACAAAAAGAATTTTCCGACTTCACTGTGGTGGGTGAGATTCTGCCAAAAGAAAACGGAATCTATATCCTCAAGGAAGGCCGCAGGCTGGAAGTAAAAATGGGATACAATCATTTTGCGGGTTAGATACGGCACGCTCAAGATTTCGAACCAAAGAACGAAATGGCGGCAGCGAACCAAAGCCGCGGTCGCGGTAAGAATGAAAGTTGACTGTTATGCGCGTTAGCTGGCAGCATATAGTAAACCGGCCGTGGAATTCGTATGAATACCTGTATTCCAGGACAGGGACAGGTTCCATAGGGAGTCATAAGTAACGGTGCGGTTCCACCTACTTCCGCTGCTTTATATCAAGGTGTGAGAAAAAAAGTCCACAATTTTGCAGGACAGCAAAATTCGACGGCCGTTAGACCGCACGCTGGATAAGGACCAAGAATATCCCGGGTCACACCTCCCATCCCTCCCTGCATCTTCAGGAGGGTTATACATCTTGCAAACCGGATGGCCCCCTTGAGACAAAAATGGTTGTTAAATTGGGTAGTTAGAATAATTTGCGGCTGTCGAGGAGGATGGTGACCGGGCCATGGTTGACGATCGCCACGTCCATCTCGGCTTGGAACACGCCGGTAGCTACCGTGCCGGAATGGAGCTCCCGTACCCGCTCCACGAGCCGCTCGAATAACGTCCGGGCGGTCACGGGTGGCTCGGCGCCGGCATACGACGGTCGCCGTCCCTTGCGGGCATCGCCGAGCAGCGTGAACTGGGAGATGAGGAGGATAGCCCCTTTCGCTGCGGCGACATCAAGGTTCATCTGCCGCTTTTCGTCGTCGAAAATTCTCAGGGAGCAGATCTTGTTCGCCGTGTATTCGATATCCTGGTTGCCGTCAGAGACCTCGACGCCGACGAGGCAGCAAAGGCCAATATCGATGCGTGACACCCCACGGCCGTCAACCTGGACGGAAGCCGACTTCACCCTCTGCACAACGGTACGCATTTCAGCCCCCGGCCATTACTTCTTCTTCGACTTCTCATATAGCTCCCGTACGTTGAGGATCCTCGTCACCCGCCAGTTTTCGCCTGTCTTCTCAAGCTCCAGCTCGAATACGGCGTCATTCTCGATACCGACCCTGGCCTTGGCAACGGCCCCCTTCCAGGATATCTTCTTGAGGGATGTTTTGCTCTCCGATGAGGTTGGCAGAAACGAGCTCAAGACCCCTTTCCTTTCCGGCAGAGCACCCGTGACCCAGCCCTTAAGGTCATCCCTGAGCGAGGTCCTCACCTTGATGGCGAGGAGGGCGCTCAACCCCTTGGTGATGATGCGGGAGAGCCTCTTTTCCTCCATGGCCTCTGCGGCGATTGCAGCGAAATCCGTGGCGGTAGTATCGGCGAGGCTGTCCACATCCACGTAGATGGTGAACGTGTCCCAGTCGTGTCTCTTGATGGAGGCGTTCACCTGGCTCAGGGCATACACTGGGGTTGTGAGATACCACCAATAGAGGCCGACGCCGGTAGCGACTCCGGCGAGGACAAGCAGGACCATCCAAAGGCGCTTCATAGAGAGGAGTTATCTGATGATCGTGGTGCTCATGATCATACCGTTCCGGTATATGGTGATACTCATCTTCCTGCTGGTCAAGGCAGCTACGGCCTTTTTCAACTCGCTGAGGTCTTTAATGGTCTTGTCGTTGATTTTGAGGATCAGATCCCCCGGGCGTATGCCGGTAGATTCTGCGGGGGTTCCCCTTGTCACCTCCAGCACGACGATCCCTGCCATGTCCGGATCAAGATTCAGGGTTTCCCGTATGGTGGGGGTTATCTCGCTGACCGTGAGACCTGCTAGAAAACGGTTATCTTTGACGGCGAATCTGTCCTCAGCCACGGTGGCCTTGGCGAGATCCCCGATCGTAACGGGGATAATCCATTCCTTTCCATCCCGGAAGACGGTGACCTTGACCGGTGTGCCAGGGGTCAACTCCGAGACCGCGAATCGCAAGGAGGAGGCGCTGATTACGGGTTTGCCGTTGATTGCCGTGAGCACATCGCCCCTCTTGATGCCTGCCGTGCTGGCAGGTGATGTCTTGGCCACATCGGATACAAGCGCCCCCTTGGTGGAGCCGAGATTCAGGGTCTTGGCGATCTTCGGGTCGATATCCTGCGCGGTCACCCCGAGCCAGCCCCTGACTACCTTGCCATAGCGGATGAGACTGTTCTTCACCGACATCGCCAGGTCCACGGGGATGGCAAACCCGATGCCTACGTTGCCACCTGACTGGGAGAGGATGGCGGTGTTGATCCCAATGAGCTCGCCCTTCATGTTGACCAGCGCCCCGCCGGAATTCCCCGGGTTGATGGCGGCATCGGTCTGGATGAAGTTCTCGTAATCGGTGATGCCGAGGCCGGACCTGCCGAGCGCGCTGATAATGCCCATGGTGACGGTCTGACCCAGGCCGAACGGGTTCCCGACGGCCAGGACAAAGGTGCCGATCCTGAGCTTGGAGGTATCTCCTACGGGAATGGTAGGCAGACCTTTGGCATCGATCTTGACGATCGCCACATCGCTCTTGGGATCGGTCCCGATGATGCGGGCAGTAAAGACCCGCTCATCCGACAGCCGCACCTCGACCTTGTCCGCACCGCCCACGACGTGATTGTTCGTAATGATGTAGCCGTCGGATGTGATAATGACCCCAGAGCCGAGTGCCCTTTGTACCCGTTCGTGCGGGACATTGCCGAAGAATTCCCGGAAGAACGGATCGGAAAAGAACGGGGACTGTTCGATGACAACGGTTTTAGTGGAGGATATGTTCACGACGGAAGGTATGACCTTCTGTGCCACGTCCGCCACCCAGTCGCCCTGGAACATATCGGCCGATGCAGCCAATGCCATCCTCGAGAGGAAGAAGACAAAAAAGAGCGAGTACATGCCTGATCTTATTATCTTTTTCATACAATGTCCTCCTTCGTGTTGGGCTTCATCTAGCACAGAAATATCGGCACATCAACCGGCAAGGAATGTCCCTCGCGCGGGAAGTGTCGAAAAGCTCAACCCCCCCCCTTGATCTCAAGGGGTGCCAGCGGATGTCTAGGTCTTCCGAAGATGCAGGGGGGATGGGGGGGGTTGATTATCTTCGACAGCCGTGAGAGGAAAGGATTGCATATGTACAGAGTTTGGGGAATAGGATATAGGGCCGTGATATGGCATCGATGAACACTACGAGGGGGTTCCACAAGCGGGCCCCCGTAGACCTCATGAAGGAGTACACCATCTGCGAGGCATTCTCGTCCCCGGATTCTCCCTACATGTTATGTCTTAAGAATCCCAGGCCTTATGGCGCGCTCATTGGTGATTTCCTGATAAGCAAGGGAATCCTCAAGCGGGGGGCGACGGTCATGGAGATCGGAGGCGGGTATGGAAGCCTGATGCACGGCCTTTTAAGCGCCCATGCCGACTTTGTGAAAAGGGTGGTCATGGTCGACCTGTCGAAATCCCTGCTGAACCGCCAGAGGAGAAAGGTGGGCATGTGGGACGGGATGGTCACCTTTATCCAGGCGGACATCCATGAACTCATCCATGCCATATCCGGGGTGGACCTCATCAT
>CAYGXB010000093.1:0-10168 GCA_964353605.1 uncultured Bacteriovoracaceae bacterium | reverse complement strand
TGCTCGAAGACATTATGCTGCCGTTTGATCCCGGCGACGGTCTCGTCGACATCGGTCAGGATGGTTCCCTGCAGGAGGTATTGCGCGCCGCTTTTCTTGACGATGCGTCCGAATACCTTGCGGTAGAAGGTCTGGGTAATGGCCTCGCGTTTCTCTTCCGGGTCCGTGATGCCCTTGAGCGCTGCAAAGAACGCTTTGCGCGCATCGACCACTTCGACCGAGACGCCGAGCTTGCGGAAGAAACCCGCGACCTGTTCGGGCTCGCCCGCGCGCATGAGGCCGTTTTCGATGAAGACGGTCTTGAGGCGCTTCCCCAGGGCTCGATGCCCGAGCATCGTGACCGTGGACGAATCGACGCCTCCCGAGAGGGCGTTGATCGCCGTTCCGTCCCCAACGGCAGCCTTGATCTCTTTGACCTTCTCAGCAATGAAGCGTTCGGTATTGAGCTTCTGCGCGGTGATCTCCTTCAGCATGTGCCAACCTCCTTCGCACCTGATAGTATTTCATGACGCCTCATCGCTGGTGCCTTACCGTAAATCTTGACATTGCTTTGAGTGAAATGTCAAATGCCAACGTAAAAAGCTTATGATCTCGGTTTTTTCTCTTTTTGTAGACCTACATGCAGGACAGCGTAGTGTGACTGTAAACGTTAACTACCTGCCACCCCCGCACGTGCCGCCGGCAATACCAGCAGCTCCAACCCCATCAAGCCGCACGGGCCCACACCAACCGCATGGTAACGGTCGTGCCCGCTGCAGAGAGAGGGGGCGTACTGAGCGTGAGTTTCTTGCCTGAGAACTCGAAAAATCGTATCTGGTCTGTGCCAACCCAATTCGGAAAAGAGCAGCCGATAACGTGGTGAATGACCATGCGCTCCCTGTCATTGACCTCATAGGTGCCAAAATAGGCTTGGAAGCCCTCGAAGGCGGACTTGACTTCTTCAGGATTACCTCTCAAGAGGTCCCCTTGAGCAAAAGCTGGACGATCGGCCCGCATGAGCATCCCGCACATGTTTCCTGCTGCATCATACATGAGCAATCCGACCGGATTTTTGCCCCATGGATAGTGTGCCTCCCCATGGGGAAGGTGGACCTCAAACTCTAGCAGCTTCCATGTGCCTACGAATTGTTCGCCTGTCACTGCCATAACCTCCTTGAGGGCACGGCTTGCATACGAGTCTGGTTCACGCGTTGAACTGGATCAAGCGTATGATGATTACGGTCGCAAAGGAAAGCCAGAGGATGACGGTGAACACGAGGGCAGCCGCGGCCCTCGAACTCGATTTGACTTGGCAAACGATCCATCCCGCGAGCAGGAGTGTGGCGATACACCCGATGAGACCACCCGTCGTGCTGTCGAAGGCAAGGCTGTAGAACGGAAACAGGGCACAGAAAACGACAAGCAAAACCACGAGCCGGGAATGCAAGACTGCTTTTTCGCTCTTGGACTTGATGATCAGCCAACGCGCAGTCGCCATGCATGCAAACAGGAACACCCACACGACCCCGATCATGTAATCGGGCGGAGCAAAGCTTGGTTGGATCACATAATCCCCCGAGTGGTTCCAGCCTCGAGAAAATATGATCGCGTTGACAAAGGCTGCAAAACTCATAGCCAGGACGATATTCGTCAAGAGGCCCCACACGTTATCACGATTTGCCAAGTTGATCATCGCATGCAACCTTTACCATTGGCGAGCATGGCGGGTCAAGCCGTGCAGCGGGTGTGCATGCATGGCAAGGTATGATGAAATGTTCACCTGCAAGGCTGCTGGCCGCTCACAGCGTGTCACAGGGGCTTGCAGAGGATCTCGTGGATGCGCAGAGCAGACATTTTGGTACTCGGTGCTGCCGTGGCGACAACCGCTGTATCGGCTCCCGCACCGCTACCTGCTACGGCAATGACTTTTTCGCCCGGTTCAATGCACCCTCCATCCGTTGCCATCATGATGATCTCGACGCAGACCTTGGTTCCCTGCCCGAAGATGCGGAGAAGATTGGCCATGACGCGGGGCGTCTCGATGCCATAGAGGCCTTCCGTGTGAAACAGCATGGTCCCGAAATGAACCCGATGGCCTTTTCCTTGCAGTTCGGTTGTCAGTCCTGGCGGGAATGGCTGCTTTTCTCCGAAACCGTATTGCCAGGGAATCACCACCATGTTGAGACCTGTTCCCTGAAAGGACTCGGCGGCTGCCCTGGCCGTGTCTCCCCGGGTTGATGCCAGCACGACCTGGCTTATGCTTCTTGTGCGGGCCCTCTCTTTCACCAGCTTGAGGACGGCGGCCGTGTTTTCTTTGCCGGCCTTCTCGAAGTAGACGATCTGCTCTTCCATGGTATGCTCTCCTTTGCGTTCGAGGATTGATGCCTATCGATGCAACTCAGAAACGTGCATTTGCTCGCGTCCGCAGGATTGGCTGGTTCGGCATCTATTTCTTATCCAAAGCGGTGCGAGACTTGAGTTATCATATAAAGAAATCTGTTGAATCCAGCTCAAGCAGCATAAGCGGAACATGCTGCTGGGCGCCCAACACATCCGTATCGCCTGGACTTGCTGAGCTTTTCCACCGCTTTACGGTTATCTTTAGTGCAGAAGCCGGTTCAAAAAATGTAACCTCGATGACATCATCTTCTTTGATTCCGTAAAGCGAGGCAATGCGGGCTGTTGTGATGAAGCCCCCATCCCGCACCTTTCTCAATGTCGCCGCATCTTTGAAAAAGACATCAAAGGTGATCTGAAAAGGCCCTGCATTTTTACTCCTTATTACCGTTGCAATGTCTTTCAACCTTAGGGGCGAATTAGGCATCTCATACCTCACTTATCTCAATGGGAAAATATTTCAGCGGATCCTCTGCCTCCATGAGATGATACATGCTGAAGCGGTATACCGGCCCCACGGGTATATCCTGCGGCGAGAACGGGAAAGCCAGATTCCCCGACGTTGATATCCTGCCCGGGAAGCCGTAATGGAGAATCACCGCATGGACAAACATGCAGATGCTCGTTGCCTGCTCCTGTGTTGAGGCGATCACCTCGATGATAAGGCCGACCTCGTGCGGAACAGCCACTTCTCTTTCAAGAGGGCCCATCACGCCATTTTTCCCGTAAACCCTGAAGTACAATTCCCAGCTTTCGGGGCTGAAATCGCTGAACTGCTCTGCGGATTTCCTCTTTGCGGCATAGAGGATCTCGTCCAGGTGGTCGATGACCGATGGATCGCGAATCCCGGCAACGCAGATGGTCCTATAGCCCACAAGCTCAGCCGCCTCGAGCTTTATCCTGTACACCGGATCGCTAATAAACTGGCTGCCGCTTACCCGCACAGATCTCTCCGTTTCCTGGGCAAATCGCACACTCTTCAGATCCACAATACCTCCCGGCTCTGCGAGGTGCCATGGGTCAGAGGCCTCATAGAGGCTGTGGGCTCCAACTGATTTCACGGTGCAGACCCTCTCAGGGTTCATCGGCTCGACAAGAAAGTGATCCTCTCGTAGCGTTCCCATGATCACATCGCTCCCGCTACCCGGCTCGGCTGCAATCGCCCCACATTCGAGTATCTTGCCCATATGTATCGCAAGCCCCTTGTCATACCGATTCAAAATCGGCAGGGCGGCAAACATGCTCGGATCGCTTGCGCGGCCGGCAACTATCACCATTGCGCCGAGCTCAAGCGCCTTGACAAAAGGCTCAACTCCCATCTGCGCAACGATCCGCACAGCCTTGTCCGCATCTTCGGGCGTCAATGCGGGCACAGGGCCTAAGGGCTTGATCTTCCCCTTGAGAAGCTTGTCCTTTACAACCTGCGCATCGATCTCTGCCTGTATCGCTGCCATGCGGAAATTCAAACCCTCCTGCTGGGCAATCCATTTTATGAGAATCGCGATCCCTGCGAGGTGGAGGTTGCCCCCCGCTCCTGCGGCTGAGCCTATAATGAGGGGTATTCCCGCCGCAATGGACGCCTTGAGAAGAGGCCTTAAATCCGCTTCAATGGTTTTGACAAACTGACCGAGTTTCCCCGATTCGGGCCCGCCCGACTGTATGCCCAGAAAATACGGCCCGGCGTCAGTGGAGCCAGCATCAACTGCAATTGCATGGGGATTCCTGCGCATACCCTCCATAAGGGATTCCTTCGGGAATCCGTATCCGAGTATAGCCGTTGGCGACAAAATCCTCATCTCATCCATTTTCGCTATTCTCCCTGCCCCTGGCCTTTTTGTTCCACTATATCCTTGAATACCCCGCTTACAAAAGGAATACCCAGCATTGCCCTTCCTACAAAGAGCGTGAATGTAAAAATAATGCTGCATGCCAGCAGGTGCCCCCCTGCTCCAGCAGGGACTGCTCCGACCGGTGCCCATGCGCTGAAAAGCACCGGAACCGCTATCTGGTCAATACCGATGCCGAAGGCAGTCACAGGGATTGAGCGCACGAATTGAATGATCTGCATAAAGGCGATAACAGCAACCAGCGGCGGTCTTATGCCAAACGAGTACAGCATTCCGGCAAGGAATAGTCCGTAAAAGATATTCTGAACAATCTTGATCGTGAAGAATGCGGCATACTGCCTTAAAGTGATGTCAATAAATGCGTTAAAGACCTTTATTATGCGGTAACGCGGCGGCAGGTATCTGAAGATCCTGGACGTCAGGATGCACAGAAGATAAAAGCCTATGCCTATAATGCCAGCCAGCATAACTGTTTCGACCTGATTCCGGGCATTGTCAGGCACCAGAGAAGAGGGGAGGAGCAAGCAGGCTATCGCCGCAAGAGAGCCCTGGGTTGCCACTTCATGGAGAAGCTCGTTCAGCATGATATTGGTGCCCAGTGTGTATGATATGCCGTAGCGGCGCTTTGCGTATACGACAAGACCTCCCAATCCGACAAGAAAACTGATTACCGTGAGCAGGTAGGTGGCAGCCTTTACCCTGATCATCTCCACATACTCTCCCACGCCTGCTATCCATTTGAACCCGCAGAACAGAAATGTCGATTCAAGGAAAAGCAGAATGAGCAAAAAGGGGATTGTGACAGTGAAGTAGAGGGCAAGATTCAGATTCCCGAACGCAGCGGAAATGGCTTTGATGTCATTCGTAATGATAATGAAGGCGATCAGACCTATTGACACCGCCCAGGGGATAAGGCCGCGGAGAGATTTCATGTGCCGGCTCCAGCTTTTCTACTGCAGGATTTCGATTTGATATCAAAACAAAAATTATGATTGCACATCGGAATATTTTCGTTAATGAATTGTACAAGTCAAGCCCGCGGGCGGGTGGCCGGGGCAAGGCTTGTTCAAAGAGCACTATCCTGGGTGGCACGGTCTAAGATGAAGTCTTGACCGTGGAGGTTGGTTCTGTCGCAATATTGTTTGAATATCAAATGATCGCGTGCCAACTGATATGGGAGCGAAGGATGTGCTTTGGTATCCATCTATTACCGGGAGGAGGACGGGCAAGATGTTGTCTTCGCCCGTGGCATCCACAACACCGTCATTCATCCCTTAGCCTAGCCACCCGCCGCAGGTGAGCGTGTCCACTGTGTGCAATATTTATCCCTTTGTTTTTCTTATTCCATTTCCACTGGGACAGACAGATCTGCAGACATGGCAGGTGTACAAGGAGTAACCTTTGCCTGTAGTGACATTTGACTTCTGTCTGCAAAATTTCTGTATCACATTTTTTCTACCCAGGGCTTTCCCGGGGCAGTGCTCTATGCACAGGTTACACTTCTCTGAACAGAATGTATAGCGGGCGATCGGATCTCCCTCCAGGGCTGCATCAATGAGTAGGGCACCGAGGGTGATCCGGTTGCCGAACACATCATTCGTAAGCAGGGTATTTTTTCCGCGAACACCCAGCCCAGCCAGATATCCAGCATGCCGGAGGGACAGGATCCCCTTTCCTTCCTTGGCATCAGCATCCCAGTACTCATATGGCTCGCTGGGGATTGGCACGGCGGTGGTGCCTGCATCCTGGAGCCTGAGCGCAAATTCACAGGTGACCCGGAAAACCTCTCGCAAAATAGTCTCGCTTGCGAAAGTATAGGGAACAGGGCTTGCTGAGGAGATGGCGCCCTCCGGGAATCTCTTTGCCAGCACAACAACCGCTTGCGTATCGGAGAAAATATCCTTCGGCCTGAAGCCCTCGGGAGCATCTTCGAACCTTTCAACCGGGGCGATCCCGCAAAGGTCAGCACCCAAGGCTCTAGCCATTTCTTTAATATGTTTGGCAGTCATCGTTTTCATATGATTTTTCCTCCGGCATAACATGCGTATCAGGCGCAGGTGCGATGGTCCTCGATAATACGCTGATGTCTGTGCGGGTTGTCCAACCCATGGATTTCCAGAAAGCAATGCCATCGTCATTGCTATTGAATATAAAGATATGGCATTTCTGAATGCCTGCATCTTTGAGCGCGTCGAGACATCTGTTCACGAGTTGGCGACCTATGCCTTGGCGACGGCAGTTCGGATGAACGGCACAATGGTGAATGTATCCCCGTCTGCCGTCATGACCAGCCAAAACCGCACCGACAGGCCTACCATGGGCTTGTGCAATGAAGCTCATGCCTGGATTCCGGGCAAGATACGACATGATGCTCTCACTCGAATCAGCTTCGCTTATGCCGATGCCCTCGCACTGTTTCCAAAGGGCGAGAACATCGTCGTACATGTCGATTGTAAAAGGCGATATAAAGATAATCACATCCTATACCAGCGAACGGCCTCGAGCTAAGCTGCCCGCCGGCCTTGGCTCATTTCGATTCTCCTTCAGAAACCATCACTGGCAAGCCTCGATTGCCTTTCCGTATGCCTACCGGGTCAGCTTCAGCGAGATGTCGGGCGGCGATCTCTTCATTCGCCCAGTCGATACCCGCTCGCCTCCCAGGCCTCCCGCATTGCCGGATTCAGCTCGAGATACGCATCCACAATTGTTTTTGGGACACTGTTCAGAGGGCAGGAGAAGTTGATGCACCGAGAGCATGCATGCCTTTTCAAAGTGAACCCAGCGCCAATCGCCGCTGCCGCGGCAACCAGTGTCATACCGTACTGTTTCCCCAAGAGGAGAAACACGAATGGGTACCCTATAAACACGGCAGATCCCAGCATGAACTGGGCCTTCTCCAGAGTACGCATCGGTTCTGGATGGAATCTCCAGATCTTGTAAACCCCATAATTCGCGTGACAATGCAGCACCCGGCCTCCTTCCGCCCAGAATGGACAGTGGCTGCAAAGGATGCGCGCCTCCCACCCAAAGAAGAAGAACAACCAGTATGCGAGCCAGCCCAGGAGGTACCAGCCGTATCCCCCTTGAAGGAGCCCGACGAAAGTCGCCGTCCCAAATGGCAAGAAACCCAGCAGGAAACCAGCCAGGTCAATCGGCGTGTACCGGCACATCAAGGTGCCGGACATGCGGCATTCTGTGCATGCCGAGGGGGGATGCGAGATGCAGAGATCCTGGTGCTGGTCATGATTTAAATGCCTCATAGGCATGTCAATAGTTCCTCTCCATCATTACCTAATCGGCCAGCTTCTGCATTGATGCGACACCGCCATCCAACGCGCGAGGTCATCGGCCGACCGGAGCCAGGTCAGCGTTTAACTGAGTAAGGCCGGACGGCTTCTGGCGGTCCGACTGAAGCCTTTTTTAGGTGGCAATAGTGAAAATTCTATGACGCATTGAGGGTGATTTTCGTTTTTTATCTTTGCCATTGGTAATTTTTTAAAGCGATAGTGTCATTTCTATCAAACGCAACACCTTCGGATTCCAGCAGTACACGTTGAAGAGACCTTGCCCATGTGTTGGAGTGAAGACTGATTTGGCCTTGCCAGTTAATGACTCTATGCCACGGAACCTCCAATTCGTCGGGAAGACTGTGAAGGGCGTAACCGACGAGACGAGCATGAGCAGGCACACCGGCCAACCTTGCGATTTGACCACACGTTGCGACCTTGCCTTGGGGAATATGATTCACGATTTCATATATGCGAGAATAAATTGCACTTTTGCCCATAAACCATTTGCCTACGATGTATCTACAGCATTCGTTACGGGCTGTTTTCAGCCATTTGCCACCGAACAATTACTATACTGCAATGCTGCATTAAATATCCGGATATGGTGCACACATGAACTGGGGTGTTAGATCTCTGTGGGCTGATTCCCAAACCAGCATCGAGACCGCGAGCACAATGACCTCCCAATGTTCTTACTGCTCGTAGTAGCGGAGCCGGATATTAGCCTGGTATGCGTCTGACGGTTTTGTCGGCGATGAGGTCATTGAGCTCCTTCAGCAGGATCCTCTCATGGGCGTCTATCACCCCGTCGGCATGTGCCAAGGTGATGATCTCCTCATACTCGGAGTTCTTGATGACATGATCGTCAATAGCCTGCTTGATGAGTTCTTCGAGTTTCTTCCCGCTTTTGGTCAACATGTGTACTCCCTTACCAATTGAAATTTTTCAGTTATTCCCTTATCATGCGTAGAAGAAGGTGTCCATGTTCATTGCGCCAGTGGAAAACAGCGAATGCTTGTATGCTGACAGGTCTTGCTGCTTGGATGAGTGGTTTGGGACGTTGGAGCAGATCTTTTTGGCCAACATCCTGCGTAGGATGGGTGGAGCGGGGTACAACCCAGGGGTTTTGGGGGACGTCCATAAAGAGATAAGCAAATATTGCCTTTCCTTATGATACCGCGTGAAAACAATAGGGTCTAGTCTTGCTTAATAACATTTTGTGCAGACTCCGTCCCCAATGGGTGCAGGAATGGGGCCTCACGATGGATGATGCCATATTCGATACCTATGGATGAAAAGCGGGGAAATGTCAACGAGGGAGCGGGAGGCGGTAACTGCGTCCGCAGGATGGGGCCGCTCCCTTTCCTTTCTTCTGGAGCGGCTGCATCCTGCGGACCCTTCATCCCCTTTCCCCGGCTAAGGGGGAGGTGAGGTGCCTTTCCGGGGGTAATGGAATGCACCCCGGGCAACCGAGAAGGTTTTGTATGGTGCGCGTGGAACCGGTGTGGCACAAGGTGCTCGAAGCAATGGGGGACCCGGCACGGACGGATATCATCTATGTGCTGGGCGGGGTCGATACAGGCAAGACCACCTTCTGCGGCTTCCTCAGGGAGAAGCTCGGTCCGCTGGCCCCGACCGCTTTTATCGACTGTGATCCAGGGCAGTCGATAATCGGGCCGCCCGCCACGGTGGGGGGCATGCTGGCGGATGGCGAGATCCGCCTATGCTTCGTAGGCTCGACCTCGCCGCAGGGGCACCTGCTGCAGACGGTGAGCGGGATCAAGAAGCTCACCGAGTGGGCGCTTGAACGCGGGGCGCGCAAGCTCATCCTGGATTCCTCCGGCTTCGTGTCCGGGGCAGGGGCTACCGAGTTCCAATTCCAGGCGATCGATCTCGTCCGGCCTACGCATATCGTCGCCTTTCAGCGCGGGCTCGAGCTTGAGAGTGTGCTGGCAAACTTCTCAGCTTCCCTGCAAATCCACCGGCTCATGGTGTCCAAAGCAATTATCCCGCGGACCGTTGCGCAGCGGCAGGCATACCGCAGGGAGCGATTCCGGCACTACCTTCAAAATGCCAGTCTACAGGAGCTCGCTATGGAAGGCCTGGGCGTGCACGGCATGGTGCCCGAGGAGCTCGCTGACCGCTCCCGCCAGCTTCTCGTCGCCCTGTGCGACAGCGAGGCCTTCGTGATCGTGCTGGGGATCGTCGAAGCCATCGATCCGGAGAAAGGGCGCATCACCCTCAACTCCCCGCCCTTCGATGCGCAACAGGTGCGTTCGATCCAGTTCGGCTCTCAGCGCCTCGACCGCTCGGGCCGGGAACTGCCATAATCCCCGTCGATCCTGCAACCATGAAAACCTCAACCCCCCCATCCCTCCTGAGTCTTCCTTGAAACCAAGGGGGGTCGGGAGGATTCAGATTTTTTATGTTGCCGTCTTCCCTTGAAGTCTTATAATCTTATAATGGGAGAGAGGGAGGAGACGGTGAAAGAAGCGCTCTTGTATGAGAAGCTTTCCGGTGATGTTGCATCCTGCCACGTATGCCAGAGGCGCTGTCGGATTGCTGAAGGTGATCTCGGATACTGCCGGACGCGGGTGAACCGGGACGGGGTTCTTTACAGTCTCACCTACGGGCAGGTATCGACCTCTCTGGTGG
>CAYGXB010000092.1:0-10260 GCA_964353605.1 uncultured Bacteriovoracaceae bacterium | reverse complement strand
TAATGATCATTATTGGTTAAACTATGTCACAAATATTTATTCCGGACAGTAGTGAGAATCCATCTGCATTTGACGGTAGATCCGGGATGATCAGCCCTGCGATTCCGAATTCCTTGAGCCTCTGCACGGTTGCTTCGAAGCCTCTGCGCATGAGCGGGTTGATGTAGGACATGATGATGAGGGGTACCCCGAGTGTTGCACTCCAGGATGCAAGATGATCGAAAAGGGGCTCCATCCTAAACCCGGCAGAAAGAGCACTCTTGGATGCCTTCTGGAGCACGGGACCGTCGGCCATGGGGTCGGAAAAGGGGATGCCGATTTCAATGGCGGCCGCGCCTACCTCCGCCAAGGCCCGGATAATTGCGCCGGTTGCGGCGAGGCTTGGCAGGCCTGCCGTTACATAGGGAATGATCGCCCGTTTATGTGTCTTGATCGCCTCGGAAATCATAACCCCTCCTCCAGAACAATGTGCAGGTCCTTGTCGCCTCTACCAGACAGGTTCACGATGACGGTCGCGCCTCGATGGTCTGGCGCATAGTGCTCCAGATAGGCAATGGCATGGATGGCCGCCAGGCACGCCTGAAAGGCAAAGGACAGGGATGGCATGAGCAACACCCTCCATCCCCTGTATCTTCAGGGGGCCGAGGGGAGTGGGGGGATTCAGATCTTATTGTGCTTTTCCTGCTTGACAACCCTTTCCATTCTACGATCATGCAAAATTGATGAAGGGAAAATTCCTCACCTGCCTTGCCCTATCAGTTTGCCTGCATGTCCTGGTTTTCGTGCCATGGCTCGGGCTGACGCAACCTTCTCCGCGGCGGGCCATGGAAACCATCCCGATCGAAATGGTGCCGGCAATCCCGCAGGATATCTGGAAAGCGTATCAAATTGCGTCTCCCCATCAGGACAAGACCAAAAAGGCGCAGCATGCAAAAAGTACTGCATCTCGAAATGATTCGGCACACCGCGCACGGAGGGTCTACGCCGAGCCGTTCCCCGAAGGTGTCTCGTTCGAGGCCGAGGGGATGGTGAATCTCAATTATATGGAAAGGCTGAAGGCCAGGATATTCCATGCTTGGGAGTATCCGGAGTCCGCGATCGCTGCCGGACATCAGGGGACGGTGAAGATCGCCTTCGTTGTGGACGAATCGGGCACGCTCATCGGCATGGGGCTCCTGGACAGCTCTGGCTACCGCGAGCTCGACCGGTCCGCCATGCATGCGATCAAAGCGGCCAGTCCCTTCGGCAGCTTCCCGCCGGATATCCCGAAAAAAAATCTGAAGATCAAGGGCCGGTTCCGCTACGTCCTGGATTGAACGCCTCTCGGCATCCTCAGAAAATCATCATGAATGGGGTGATATCTCTTGAAATAAGCCAACCATGACCAGCAGGGGATACGATGACTCGATCATCCCATGCGATGCGGACGCCTGGCCGTGAAAATGAGCAGCGCGGCCAGTCCATCAAGGACCATAAAAAAGGCATAGACCGGCTCGTAAAAGCCATACCAGTCAAAGCTCTACCCGGCCAGGATGAAGCCTGCAAGCTCGAAGAGCAGGAACAGGGATACATACCGCAGTACGGATGGGAACGCCGCCCGGCCGAACAGATCGGCGACGATGATCGGCAGCATGGATATGACACCATCCATGGCAAAACCAAAAATATAATGAAGAGCATCAAGGCGAAGATATTCCCAGGGATCAGCGCCAGAGCGAGTCCCGGCGCAGCGTCATGGCGCTCATATCGGAAAATCCGATGTTCGTGAAAGTGCATTTAGTCGAAGCGGCCCAATCCGGCGAATCCTTAGCCTCCCTAAAAACTCAGGGGGGCTGAGAAGTTTGACTCGGGCCTTCCCTAGCACTCGCCTTTCAGGCGTGTCGACGGCACGTCCAATTTTGCTTTCCTGCAAAATTGTGATTCAGGTCATCCCTGACCATCACCCTTCGGGCGGCCTTACAGCCGTCCAATTTTTCTCTCCTGCAAAATTGTGAGATTTGGAGAGGCTTCTTTACTCTTTCCCCGGACGCCGCCGCACCCTCGTTGCAGCCCGTTCAGCGGCCTTCTTCTTGAAAATAGGCACGACCAGCAGGGTGTAGAGGGTGCAGAGCACGAAGAAACCGGCCATGAACACGGCTACCCAGTAGTTGTGGAACAAGATGTTTCCCGCGTAATCCTTGCTCACATCGGCGAAGATGCCGAGGAGGAGGGCGGAAAACACCACGATGGTGATGACGGGGATGACGTACCCCATAGGGATCTTGAAATCCCGCGGGTTATCCGGAAGCTTTCTCCGCAATCTAATGACACAGACCGCCATCACCACATAGATGAAACATTCCAGGGCGGCGGCCATCACGATGATGAAGAGGTACTTCCCGGTGACGAGGATGAAGACGTTGATCACCAGGGCAAAGATCATGAGGCCGAGAATGGCGAACCAGGGCGTGGCATAATCCGGGTGCAGCTTGGAAAAGGCCTTGGGTAGGACATTGTCCCGGCCCATGGCGTAGGCGAAACGGGAGGTGTTGAGGAGCCCGGAATTGAAGGAGGTCACCGAGGCTAGGATGCTCATGAGCACGAAGAAGATAATGCCGGGCGTCCCGAAGAGATTCTGACCAAAGAGGATGTGCGGGATCGGAGTGCCGCTCAGGCGCTGCTCGGGCGTGAGCCCTACCCACATGGCCACGGTGAACATGGAGTAGGTGATCATGAGGAGGACGATGGCGATCAGCATCCCTTTCCCGATCATCCGGTAGTCGGTGGTCTCCTCGGCGAGCGGTGTCACCCATTCGTAACCGACATAGAGGAAGACTCCCACCGCGGCGGCAGTGATGACATTGCTGAAGGTGAATTTTGGGCTGGCAAATGCCGGTCTGATATCGACACCGATCTTAACGAAGGTATAGATGGAGACCAGGATCAGGAAGGTGAGCATAACGTAGGTCAGGATATCCTGTACCAGCCCTGTAATGTAGACACCGCGGAAGTTGATGTACCCGACGAACAGGATGAAGAACACCATCCAGAAGATCTTGTCCACCATGGGGTTGACCATGGGGAGGGCCTTGTAGAGGACGCTCGAGAGGAGATAGCTCTCCGCCCCGACCATGGAGATGCCCAGGAGCACGTAGAAAGTGCCGATGATGATGGCTGTCTTTTCATTGTAGGCGTGCTGGATGAAGAGCTTGATACCGGCGGCGGTTGGATACTGGGATGTCAGCTCCGAAAAGCACATGGAGGATAAGAGGCAGAACACACCGGCGACCAAAATGGAAATCCAGGCCAGTTCACCCACCAGGATCGTGGCGACCTGGAATCCGGCTAAGTAGCACGAGGTTGCCAGCGCCATGCCCGCCGAGGTGGATGTGACCGTACGCAACTTCAATACCTTCCTAAGCGTTGTCATATGCCCTCCACTAAATCAAATGCTAATAAAGCTCATACCTCCTCCCCCCTACATCTTCAGGGGGGCGGGAGGATTGACTCGGGCCATCCATGACCCTCGCCCTTTTGGCGTGCCTTTGGCACGTCCAATTTTGCTATCCTGCAAAATTGTGAGCTTTTTATGGATTAGACATCCGGCCAGATGATCATGGTGATAGCGTCGAGCCGGACGATGTCCTCCTGGGTTGCCTTCACGCGGATCTCACCCTGGAGATACTTTTGTGAAGGGTTCAGATCCCCCCAGAACATGTCGCAGATGTTCTCGCTCAAGGTCGTGACGATGATATCCGGTGTCCCCTCGGCTCCCGCCTGAAAGGAAACGATCTCGCCGTTGATACAGTTCATGGTGAACCAGTCACCGGTGTCATCGGCATGAAAATGGAGCAAACGCGACCAATCCCGCTGCATGCGCCGCAGGCGCTTGTTGTTGTTGCACTGGACCTGGTAATCGGTCAGCGCCGCGAGTATGTCTTCACTCGTTGCCACGGTATTTCCCTCCTTACTTTCTTTCTAGGCAATACGAAGTGTATTCTGCTGATTGAGTATGAAAGCCGCCCTCAGTCATTCTTGCCGATCCCCTTTTCTTTTGAAATCTCGTGCATCGACTCCTCCAGGGCGGTGAGGACCATATCCACCTCTTCCGATGCGATGACGAGCGGCGGCATAAACCGGCAGATGCTGGGATCGTTGCCCGTGTAGACCGCCAACACGCCGCGCTCGGCGAGTTTCCTGGTCATACGCGGACCGATGGACTCATTGGTGTACTGGAGTCCCATCATGAGCCCCTTGCGCCGGACTTCGAGGAGCAGATCCGGATAGTCTTTGAGCAGCCGGTCAAAACCCGTCTGGAAGCGCTGCCCCATCTGCGTGGCGTGATCGGCCAGGTTGTGCTTCTGGATGTAATCGATCGCGGCCAGACCGACGATGCAGCCCAGATCCGAGCCGCCGAAGGTGGAGAGGTGCACGAAGGGGTGGGGGATGAAGAAGTCGTTGATCTCCTCCTTGAAGATGGTTGCGGAGATCGGGTAGATGCCTCCCCCTAAGGATTTGGCCACGGTCATGATGTCGGGCACCACGCCCCAGTGCTCGCAGGCGAACATCTTGCCCGTGCGGGCGAACCCGGTCTGGATCTCGTCGAGGATGAGGAGCACCTCGTTTTCGTCGCAGATCTTCCTAACCTCCGGCAGGTAGCCGTCCGGCGGGATATTGATGCCGCCCTCGCCCTGGATCGTTTCGAGAATGATGGCTGCGGTGTTCTCGTTCACGGCTGCCCTGATCGCTTCTACATCCCCGAAGGGCACCATCTTGAACCCCGGCATGAGCGGCTCGAAGGATTCCTTGTATGCTGCCCGGCCGATGGCGGAAAGGGCGAATCCGGTATGCCCGTGGTAGGCCTTGTCGGCGTAGATGATCTCGGTCTTCATGGAGTATCCCCGGGCGATCTTGATGGCGGCATCCACCGCCTCTCCGCCACCCGCACCGAAGATGCAGCACTTCAGGTCGCCGGGAGAGATCTCGGCGAGCTTCTTGGCCAGGTCGGCCTTCTGCCGCGAACAGAGGAGAAACACCCCGATATCATAGGTGTCCAGGGCCTTCTTCAAGACCTCGACGATCTCCGGGTTGTGCCGGCCAACGTTCATGATACCGGAGCCGGTCTGGCAGTCGATGAAGCGCTTGCCGGTGATGTCCCAGGTGGATGCACCACCCCGCTTTTCCTCGATGAGATCGATCCCGGCGCTCTTTAATGTGCGAACCTTCATGGGGTTGATGAACTCGGCGAAATCAGCGAGGGCTTGTTCCTTCAGCTTTTCCGGCGGCAATAACATGGTGGCACCTCCTTCATTTCATCAGTTATTTCGAATTAATTACAGGATAAACGAGCAGGATTCAAGGGGAAACCAAATAAGCTTATTGTCAGGAAAGATTGCAAGGGAAGCTTCCATGCCTCCGAAACGCTGCAGTTACGGGTGGATTTAAAAGTTCACAATTTCTCAGGAAAAGCGAACTTATGAGCATAACCACCCATGACAGCAGCATGCGCGAGGGGGTTGATAAATCCTTGGCACGTGGTATGATAAGTGCCGTTCCAGGCATGTACCTATCTTGTTTTAAAGGGGAGATGCGCTATGGATGACAGACTCATGACCATCGAACGGCACATCATTGAGGAGCAGCGTTCGCATGGTGGCAAGGGCGATTTCAGCGCCGTGTTGAGCCAGATCGTCTTCGCGGCCAAGGTAGTGGCGGCCCAGGTCAGTCAGGCCGGGCTGGCGGAGAATATCCTCGGCAGCACCGGTGACAGGAATGTCACGGGCGACGAGGTCCAGAAGCTGGACGCCTTCGCCAACCGCGTCTTCATTAACGCCCTGAGCTATATCGGCAAGGTCTGCGTGATAGCCTCAGAAGAGGAGAAGAACATCATCCTCATCCCCGAGAAGTATCCGAAGGGCGAGTACGTAGTCATGTTCGACCCGCTCGACGGATCCTCGAATATAGATGTGAACGTCTCGATCGGAACCATCTTCTCCATCTACAAACGGGTGACCATGGAGGGCGACGGCTCCCTGGAGGACTGCCTCCAGCCCGGTTACAAACAGTTCGGCGCCGGCTACATCATCTACAGCAGCTCGACGGTCCTCGTCTACTCCACCGGAGACGGGGTCAACGGGTTCACCCTCGATCCGAGCGTGGGTGAGTTCGTCCTTTCCCATCCGGACATCAAGATCCCTTCCCGGGGGAAGATGTACAGCGTGAATGAGGCCTACTACAACTTCTGGAAGCAAGGGACCAAGGATTACATTGACCACCTAAAATCCCATCAGGACTACCTCAAGAAGCCCTATTCCTTACGCTACATAGGCTCGCTCGTGGCGGACTTCCACCGCAACCTCCTGAAAGGGGGCATCTTCCTCTACCCAGAGGACAGCATCGACCCAAAGAAACCGACCGGCAAGCTGCGACTGCTCTACGAGGCGAATCCCCTGGCCTATATCGCCGAGCAGGCGGGTGGGTATGCCAGCACTGGATACCAGCGGATCCTCGATATCGCACCCACCGAGCTCCACCAGCGCGTCCCGCTCATCATCGGCTCCAGAGAAGACGTCCTGGAATATGAAGCCTTTGCAAAAAAGAACAAAGTAGAGTAAATCCACACCATCTCAACTGAAAGGAGACGTTCTATGGGCTACGAGGCTGATTTCATCAGGGCGCTCAAGATCGGTCGTCCACCGAATATACAGAGGCTTTTCCCGAACTCCAAGGCATTGCTCGTCAGTGGCAAGGCGATCGACCGAGCCATGCGGGCCAAAGGCGGTGCCATGACCATTGCCGCGAACGGCAGGAGCAGCATCGTAATCCGCGGGGCGCTCAAGGCCGCCCAGAGAGCGAACGCTGCCGTCATCATCGAGATTGCTAAATCAGAGAGCAACTACTGCCTGATCAGCATGTGGAATATCGCCCAGTACGTGGACACCTTCTGCAACGAGCTCGGCATCACCGTCCCCGTGGCCGTGCATGCCGACCATTTCGGGATCAGCAAGGCCAGCGAGGTAGAATCCGCCAAGGTGGACATCCCATCGCTCTTCGATGCAGGCATCACCTCCATCGCCATCGATGCCTCCCACATGCCCGAGGAAGAAAACCTCCTTGCCAATATCGAACTGAGCACCTCTATCCCCGTCTGGGCCGGGTATGAGACCGAGGTCGGCGAGATCAAGGGTAAGGAAGGACTCTCTACGACGGAAGAGGCCCTCTTCCTCATCCAGGGATTGAACGCCCACCGGATCTACCCCGACTGGATCGCGCTGAACAATGGAACCACTCATGGCATCGAGGAGAGCGATGCTGGCATCCAGGTGGAACTCACCAGGACCATCCACAAGGCCATCGAAAAATACGGCATATCCGGCGCCCAGCACGGTACCTCGGGCAACAGTCTGAGCCGCCTCAAGCGGATAGTGGAAGAGACCAACACCACCAAGGCCAATGTCGCCACGGCTCTCCAGATGCTCTCCTGGGGCGTCAAGGTCAACGAATACGGCAACGCCATCCTGGATGCAGACAAGAACTTCATTAAGATTACAGACAAAGGCATGAGCGACAAGCTCTGGGCGGGCGTGGTAACCTACGCCAAAGAAAAAGGCCTCAAGGCCGGCGACTACAAAAAGCTCAACCTGCCCTTCGAGAACAAGATTCTCGCCCAACCGAAGGATATCCGCGAGCGGATGGAGCAGGCAGTCGAGGACTTCGTCTATGACCTGCTTGTCAACTGGTTCAATGCCAAGGACACCGCCCCCTTGGGGGTGGAGGCCATCCTGAAGGTGGGCTCCTACGACCTCGGACCCAAGGGCATACCCATCGAAGACCCAGCCGCGTGGACCGTGGAGAAGATTCGGGCGCAGACCGGACAGAAGATCGAAACCACCCCGGCAGGCAAGTACGACGATTAAGAGATCAATCCCCTGACCCCCTTGTTCTCAAGGGGTACCAAGGATCCGCCGGGCAGGCCACACGCTTTTTGGGATTATGCGTGTGGCCTGCCCGGCGGATGTCTAACCCTCCTGAAGATTCAGGAGGGAGGGGGAGTTCGATCTTTTATAACACTCTCTTTGAGAAGGGGGGATTGACGTTTTGAAAAAACTATGGCATGAGGCATTCACTTTTCTAAGGATCAAGGAAGGAGCGTTATGGCAAGGGTTACTGTAGAAGATTGTCTCGAGAAGTTGAACGACCGTTTTTCGCTGGCGATTGCGGCATCCAAACGCACGAAACAGCTCATGAAAGGGGCTGAGCCCTTGTGCAGGCGCAAGGAAAACAAGCATGTCGTAACCTCCTTGAGAGAGATCGCCGAGGGGAAGATCACCATCGTAAAGAAGTAATGACCAGGAAGGATTACTACGAGATCCTAGGAGTATCCAGATCCGCCACTGCCGAAGAAATAAGAAAGGCCTACCGGCAGCTCGCCCTCAAGTACCATCCTGATAGAAACCTCGGCGACAAGGACGCCGAAGAGCGCTTCAAAGAGGCCGCCGAGGCTTACGAGGTCCTCCATGACCCGGAGAAGAAAAGGATATACGACCAGTATGGTCACGACGGGCTAACGGGAACAGGGTTCCAGGGATTCTCGAGTTTCGACGACATATTCTCAAGCTTCTCCGACCTCTTCGGCGAGATGTTCGGTTTCTCCTCCGGCAGGAGATCGTACCAGAAGCGACCGGTCCGCGGTGCCGACCTGCGGAAGGATATCGCTCTTAGCTTGGAAGAAGCAGCAACGGGCAAGGAAATCGAATTCGATATCCAAAAGACTGAACCTTGCAACCATTGCGAGGGATCTGGCGCAGAACCGGGAACCTCGCCGCAGACGTGCACCCTCTGCGGTGGGAAGGGGCAGGTTTATCGCACCCAGGGATTCTTTACCATCAGCACCACCTGTCCGCAGTGCCGGGGCGTGGGCAAAGTCACACCGAAGCCGTGCAAACCATGCCGGGGTTCGGGGTACATGGCGCGTACTAAGGCCTTGAAGGTCAAAATACCAGCTGGTGTCGACACAGGTTCGACCATGCGGCTGACCGGCGAAGGGGAATTAGGGGAAAGCGGTGGGCCTCCCGGGGATCTGTACGTCATCATCCAGGTGAAGCCCCATGAACTCTTTGTGAGACAGGGTGATGATCTCTTTCTCGAGATCCCGGTTTCCTTTGTGCAGGCAGCCTTGGGCGCTACGGTGAAGATACCCACCCTCACGGGGGAACACGACCTCGAGATTAAGCCCGGCACTCAGCCCGGGGATATTTGCTCTATCAAGGGCAAGGGAATCAAGCACCTGCGCGGAGGTGGTTCCGGTGATCTCAAGGTCGGAATCAGGGTGGTCATCCCGCGGAAGCTGACCAAGGAACAGGAAGATCTCCTGAGGCAGTTCTCTCAGATCACCAAGGATGATGTCAGGGAACAAGGGAAGGGGAAAAAGAAGTTCACCCTTTTCTAATGTCTCGAGTTTTTTTGGGAAGGGCCTTTCTAAAAATATGAAAGCAATTATGCTCTCCCTTATCAGAATGATGCCGCGCGCCCTTAGTCTTCTCCTCTTGCGGGCCCTCGGCCTTGTATTCTATTATTGCATGCCCGAGCGCCGCAGGATCGCCTTTATCAACCTGGATATCGCCTTCGGGGATGCCCTCGCCAAGCAAGAAAAAGAAAGGATAGCCAAGGTATCCTTTCAGAACTCCGCGGCATTCATCTTCGATTTCCTCAAGCTCGCCCAGATGTCTCCCGAGGAGCGATCGCGATATATTGAGATCCAGGGGGAACAGCACCTCAAAGAAGCATTATCCCTCGGAAGAGGCGTGCTCGCCGTCAGCGCCCACTTTGGAAATTTTCCGCTCCTGCTGACCGCCATGTCGCTCAAGGGGTATCCTGTCAAGGTAGTCACGCGCCATTTCAAATCAGCCTGGGCTGATAGGCTTTATACCGGTCTGCTCAATCGTTTCGGTACCGGGACTTTCCCTCGGAATAAGGTCGCAGCACATATACTTAAGGCCCTGAAGAACAAGGGAATCGTCGGCTATGTCCTTGACCAGAACATGCAAAGCGAAAACGGGATCTTCGTGGATTTCTTCGGCAGGCAGGCCTGCACGATAAAGGGACTTGCCACACTGGCTGGCAGGTATGCAAGCCCGATCGTCCCAGCCTTTATCGTGAGCGAGCCCTCGGGTTTGCACAGAATATACATAGAAAAGTCCTATGTCCCGGATGATCCGAAAGGGCTGAAGGAGAAGGAATTCGAACTTACCCAACGTTATACTACCCTGATCGAGGAATGGA
>CAYGXB010000091.1:0-10318 GCA_964353605.1 uncultured Bacteriovoracaceae bacterium | reverse complement strand
CTTCCATCTTTTTCTCCACATCCCAGCAATCACCGACAGCCCCCCCCAGGGACCAGTACTTCCTGCTGCTCATGTCGAACAGGAGCGGCTTGAGCTTGGCGACATCGATCTTCCCGTTGGTCAGCACCCTCTCGTCCGCATAGGAAGCGACGATCTCACCGATGAAGACCTCGTGGGTCGGCAGATCGACGGTGTTCACCAGCCTGCACTCCATGGAGATGGGACAGTCCTTGATCATGGGCGCTGTCTGGAGCTCACCGTATATCGTCTCGAACACCTTGGACTTGTCCACCTTCTTCCCGGAGACGATCCCCACATAGTCCACCTTCCGCATCATATCCTCGGAGGGAAGATTGACGCTGAAGGTCTTGTTCTCCTTGATACCCTGGTTTGTGTAATGGATCTTCCCCATGCCAAGCGAGATGAAATGCGGGCTCGAGGCATTGAGGATGCCGACATGGGCTATGGTGATGAAGTTCGGTTTCCCGTTGACCAGGGCGCCCACCACCGTGACCGGCATGGGGTACAATGCATTCTGGTTACCAATCTTGTCCTTCATATCCCCTCCTTTCGACAGGAAACATGCACGCAAAAACTTCAGCGGCGCATGCTGCACCGGCAGATGCACCATGTTCACCTTAGGGATCAACTCAAGAGCTTGTCAATCCCCGTTTCTCCGTAATCGGTTTGACCGACGGTTTGACCCGGAACCTTGATTCCTCTTGAGATCGAGGGGTCGGGGGATTGAAAAAGAGCAGGCTCTGCTATGGAAGGGTGATGCGGACCCTGGCGATGCGATTGCCACGCATGCGCTCCACCTTGAGCCGCAAATCCTCCCAGGTCACGGTCTCGCCTTCTTCCGGTATCCGATCGAGGACGGCATAGATGAGTCCGGAGAGGGTATCGACGTCTTCCGGGAATCCCCTGTCCATGGAGCGTCCGAGATCCCTGAGGGCGATATTCCCCTGGACGAGGAAGCTGTGCGCGCCGATGGGGACGATCGAGGCGAGCACGGCATCGTGCTCGTCCGAGATGTCGCCCGTGATCTCCTCGATCATGTCCTCCAGGGTAACGACGCCCTTGACCGACCCATACTCGTCAACCACGAAGGCCATGTGGACGCGCATCTGCTGGAAGTCGATGAGCTGTTTCAGGATGGATTTCGTTTCGGGGACGAAGTGCGCCTCACGAAGGCAGTCCTTGATCGTGAATTTTTCCCGCTTGTCGATGTACTGCCAGGCGTCGCGGATGTGGAAATAGCCGAGGATATTGCCATGGGTGCCTTCGTATACGGGGTACCGGCTGTAGTTCTTGGTCAAGGCGGTCTCCACGATCTTTTCGAAGGGTGTGTCTATGGCGAGGGCCTCTACGTCGTGGATGGGGATCATGGCCTTGCGCACCGGCAAGGAGTCCATGTCCATAATGGACAAGAGCATCTTGGCCTTCGGTTCCTGGATGAAGCCGTCCATGTGGCCGAGAAAGATGGCAGATCCGATGTCCTCCTCGGTGATGTGATCCACCTTGCTCATATCCACACCCAGGAGGGAGACAATACTTCGGGATATCAGATTAAAGGATCTTACGACCGGGCTTAATATGACGATGATCCACTTGAGCGGAGAGGCCACGAGCAGGGAGATATCGTCGGCCTTGTAGGCTGCCATGGTCTTCGGGATGATCTCGCCAAAAAGGAGCAGGATGACGGTCATGAGTATAGTGGCATAGAGGATTCCCCGTTCGCCGAAGAACGCGATGAGAATGGCGGTTGCAAGGGCCGAGCTCAATACGTTTACGAAATTGTTGCCCACAAGAATGGTGCTCAGGAGGCGGTCAGGTTCCTTCAATATGGTAGCGAGTCGTCTGGCATCGTGTTTCCCTTGCTCCGCCATATGGCGGATGCGGACCCTGTTCGAGCGCATGAGGGCGGTCTCGCTGGCCGAGAAAAAAGCAGAGAAACCAATCAAGATGATAAGCAATATGCTATAGAAAATGTCTTCTGTTCCGAATCTCATAGGGTGCTCCTCATTCAAAGAGTATCATCTGTTCCGACCTGGGTTTAAACTTCTCTGCGTGGAACTGACAGAGCGCTGCGGGAATGTTCGAGAGAAACGGACCATCCGGGCAGACCAGGTAGAGATGATGGATTGCCCTCGTCAGGGCGACATAGAAGAGGTTCCTTTCTTCCCAGAGGGGCTGATTCGGCAGGGGAAATTGCCCCGTGATGAAGACGCAGCCGAATTCGAGGCCCTTGGCCGCATGGGCGGTAATGATTTTCACCTTTTCGCTGTCGTGCGGACTGTCATTGCTCAACCGACAGAAATCGAGAAACCCTTGTAGGTCCGATGCAAAGGTCCGCGCGTACTGGTAAAAGGGGTGTTCCTCATCCAGGAGGGGCAGGCTGAACAGGGATGAGCGTTCGATCGTATGTATCTGGCTGATCAGCGTGCCCTGAAGTGATTCCAGGAAATGTCGTGCCGCGCCGATCTTTTCCGATATCCCCGGACCAAGATCACTATCTGAATGCATACGCTCAAGGGTCTTCACTCCTACGCCTTTGATGTGCCCAAGGAAATCGCGCTTCTCAAGGATGGCGAGCCTCTGGCCTACACCGGGCATCTCCGAGAGCGGCCTCGCATAGGAGGCATCGAAGGGAATAGAGGCCCGTGCCAGCGCCTCCATAACGGGAAGGGCCTGATGCCTCGTTCTCACGATCACCGCAATATCGGAGAGGGCATAGCTCCCCTTGGCCTTGTGGACGGTGGTATGCGTAAGCCCACCTACCTGGGCATCGATTTCGTGCGCGATAAAGCGCTCAGGAGAGGATGTCTTGATGAGTTGGATCGGGATGCCCTCCCGAGGGGTTTCCACGCACATGCTGCCGATGAAGGCGTTCGATGCATGTGCAATGGTCTGCGGGAGTCGGAAGGTTTCCTTGAGATCGATGGACGTGGCCGAGGGATAATCAAAGAGGAAATCATCGAAGGCCTTCGGGTTGCCGCCTCTAAAGCTGTAAATGGCCTGATTGGGATCGCCGATGACCATGACACTGCGTGCATTCCTGGAAAGGACTTTCAGGAATCGGTATTGGACCGGGTTGATGTCCTGGAACTCATCCACGAGGATATGGGCCCAGGTTGGCGTCGATGGTGCTTCCAGGATTCTGATCGCCTCGATGATGAGTCCTTCATAGGTGAAAAAACCATCCTGTCTGAGGGACTGAATCAACCGGCTCTGGGATGCATCGAGCCCTTCCCCGACGCTCTGGCGATAGAGGAGGTCATCGATGAAGGTTGCACCCCCCATCCCCAGCGTCGCTGCCCGCTCAGCAACCAGCAACTCATCCGCGATTGCGAAAGGAATTCCTGTCTGTCTTAGGAGCCTTGCTGCAAGGGCATGGAACGTAAAGACTTCCAGCACATCGGTCATCAGGCGGACCCTGATCTCTGCACAGGCCTTGGTCGTGAAAGTAATAGCAAGGATGGCCCCGTCCCCCCGCTCCCGCAGGGCCTGCATACGCTCCGTAAGGACGCGGGTTTTCCCGGTCCCAGGACCGGCTTTCACGACCAGGAAGCCCTCGCCGAATGTTATGGCCTGCCTCTGTGCAAGATTGAAGCTCGCTTTTGCCTTTTCGCGCGGACCAGCCTCCGCCTGTGCATTGCTCCCATCGCGATCATCCGCTGCAGGGGGTTTGCCTCTCTTTCTCCCGCCTGGATGGGCGTCAAAGAGCAGATCGATCTCCTGGTCCTGGAAGACCCTGATCCTGCCGAACTTCCCGTCATACCCCGCCTCCTTGAAGACCTTGCCTTCCCGCATGCGCGATACGGCCAGAGCAAGCATATCCCCCCCCGCCTTGCGTATCTCTTCCAGATCGACGTCGAGCAGCAGGGGGAGTTCGCCGCCGAGCTTCCTCACGAGGTTTGCATAGGTCGCCTTCACCTTGCCCGAGGATTGGCCGATCTGCATGTTCTCCCCGAGTATTTCAGGTAGCGGTATGATAGGATAAAATGGCTTTGCTTTCAGCGGCTTGCCTTCCTTCCTGTCGGTGAGCGCATAGACGCGGCTCAACACCCCGATGGTGAGCGGTTTGCCACACACAGGGCACCTCCCGTTCAGACGCGCGGTCTCTTCGGGCTCGAGGACCACCTCGCAGTCCCTGTGCCCATCAAGATGGTACTTGCCCTCCTCGGGGAAGAACTCGACAGTGCCGAGCAGACCCTCTCCCGTCTTGAGGGCTGCCAACATGGCGAAGTAGTCCGGCTCGCAATCGAAGATGATGGCTTCTCGGCCGAGCTTTTCGATGGAGTGGGCATCGGAATTCGATACGAGGACATACCGGTCCAGGCCCATCACGCGGTGGTTCATAGGTGGATCCGATGAGAGCCCGGTCTCGACGGCAAAGATATGCGGCTCGAGGTCCAGATAGCACGCGCCTATGGAATCGAACCCGGACTTCGATCCCAGGACCGAAAACCACGGCGTCCAAATATGGGCAGGTACGAGAAAGGCATCTTTATTGGCCTCAAGAACAATCTCGAGCAGATCCCTGGAGGATATCCCGAGTATGGGCCTGCCGTCCGAGATGATATTGCCTACCCTGGCCAGCGCCTTGTTGATCGTGTGCACGGTCTCGAGATCGGGGGCGACAAGGAGGTGATGGACCTTACGCACCTGCTCCCCCTGCTTGTAGATGGTGCTGATCTCGGTGGTGAGGATAAACCGGACGCCCGGATCGTGCTTCAGGCTGAAGAGCCCGGGCTCGGCCACCACGAGATCCTGCTCGATCTCGCTGAGCCAGGAGGGATGGGTGAAGTCACCGGTGCCGATGACCGTGAGGCCCTTCAGCACCGCCCCTTTCCCGAGCGCATTGATGGTCAGTTCTTTGCTCGTAGCCCTGGAGAACCGGGAATGCACATGCAAATCCGCAAAAAACCTCATCTTAAATCCCTTCTCTTCCATGCCGCATTTCCCCAGGATTGCGGAAATGGACGGCCTTGAAGCCGGCCGATAGGTGCGGTACAGGGTTGTACCGCATCACTTCTCCCCGGGGATGATGACTACCCATTTCAAGGGCATGTCGTCCGCTGGAGTCCGTCCAGCGGACGGCATGCCCTTGAAATCGTTGACACCCCTGGAGATCAAAGGGGGTCGGGGGGTTCGAGATTTGTGGTCTTGTTCAAACGTAGCCATTCTGCTATCCTTTTGTCATTATGGACTTAAAAAGACAAGTAAGCATAGCGGTTATCGTTATCTTGTATCTGTTCATAGCATGCTCACAGGAGAATAACAAGATCCCCCAGAAAGCGCCAAAAGACACGCCGGCCTACGGGGATGTGTTCATGTCTTCCTCCATTGGCGACGCATCGAACCTCATCCCCATGCTGGCCTCCGACAGCTCTTCCCACGAGGTGGCGGGCTACATCTACAATGGCATGGTCAAGTATGACAAGGACTTCAATATCGTCCCCGACCTGGCCGAAAAATGGGAGATCGAGGATGGCGACAAGCTCCTGCGTTTCCACCTGAGAAAAGGTGTGATGTTCCATGACGGAGAGCCATTGACCGCAAAAGACGTTCTCTTTACCTACAAGACCATCATCGACCCCAAGACCCCCACGGCCTATGCCGAAAAGTACAAGCTCGTCAAGGATGTAAGGATCGTCGATGACTACACCATTGAAATTCGCTATGAAAAACCATTCGCTCCGGCTCTCATCAGCTGGGGTCTCGAGGTCCTTCCCGAACACCTCCTCAAGGGTGTGGACATTACAAAGTCGGAGCTGGCGCGTAAACCGGTCGGCACCGGGCCCTATAAGTTCAAGGGCTGGGAGACCGGAAGCCGGATCGTGCTCGAAGCCTTCGATAAGTACTTCGAGGGTCGGCCGTACCTTTCAGGGGTCGTCTACCGCATCATCCCAGACCAGACCACCGAGTTCATGGAACTCAGGGCGGGCAATATCGACATCATGGGGCTGACCCCCCTCCAGTATCTCAGGCAAACGGATAACCCGGATTTCAAGGCCAAGTTCGTCAAGTACAAGTACCTCGCCGATGGATATACCTATCTAGGCTTCAACCTGAAGCGCGCACCGTTTACGGATGTGAAGATACGGCAGGCTATTGCCCACGCCATCGACAAGCAGGAGATCATTCGGGGCGTCCTCTACGGGCTCGGGCTGGAAGCCACGGGACCCTACAAACCCGGCACGGTCTGGTACAATCCGCAGGTCAAGCAGTACCCCTACGATCCACAGAAAGCCCTGGCAATCCTCAATGCGGAGGGTTATGCCGACCACGACGGCGATGGAATCATCGACCGCGGCGGCAAGCCCTTTGCGTTCACCATCATCACCAACCAAGGCAATCCCCTGCGCGAGAAGACTGCCCAGATCATCCAGCATCGGCTGAAAAGCATCGGCATCAAGGTGAACATCAGGATCATCGAATGGACGGTGTTTTTAAAGGAGTTTGTCGACAAGTCGAATTTCGATGCCGTCATCCTTGGCTGGAACATCCTCCAGGATCCCGATCTTTACGAGGTCTGGCATTCACAAAGCTCGGGTCCGAATGGACTCAACTTCATCTCCTTCAAGGATGCGGCCGTGGACGACCTCCTCGTCAAGGGCCGGCACACCTTCGATAATACAGTCAGGAAGGGCTGTTACGACAAGATCCAGGAGATCCTGGCCGAACAGCAGCCCTATGTCTTCCTCTACGTTCCCTACAGCCTGCCAGCCGTAAGCTCGCGCATCAAAGGAATCGTGCCAGCGCCTGCGGGAATAACCTACAACTTCAAAGACTGGTACGTGCCGAAGAACATGCAGAAGTACAGCGTCGTCCCATAAGGTATCATGCTGAACTACCTCGCCAAGCGCCTCGCCGTCCTCATCCCGACCTTCATCGGGATCACCATCGTCTGCTTTCTGGTCATTCACCTGGCCCCCGGAGAACCGACGGCCATGCAGACCGAGCTCAATCCGGACATCACCCGCCAGGCCATCGAGCGCCTGCGAGAACATTACGGACTAGATAAGCCGCTGACCGTCCAGTATTTCCTGTGGATGAAAAACCTCATGCAGCTCGACTTCGGCCGTTCCATCTCCTCGGACGAACGGCAGGTATGGGACAAGATCAAGGAGCGGCTCCCAATCACCATCTACATCAATATCGCCGCTATGGTATTGGAATTTCTCCTCGCCATACCCTTAGGTGTCTTTTCCGCTGTCAGGCGCGGCAGCCTCTACGACCGGACGGTCACGGTGATCGTCTTCATCGGCTTTTCCATCCCCGGCTTCTGGCTGGCGCTCATCTGCATGGATACCCTCGGCGTGCGCTTAGGCTGGCTCCCCATCTCGGGTATTCACTCTCCTGAGTACCTCGGTATGACCTTCATGAGCAAGGTCTGGGATGTCACGCAACACCTCCTGCTCCCGGTCTTCATCTCGGCCTTCGGATCGCTGGCGGGCCTGAGCCGATACATGCGGGCGAGCATGCTCGAGATCATCCGCCAGGACTACATCCTCACCGCCCGTGCCAAAGGTCTGCCCGAGCGCACTGTCATCTACAAGCACGCCATGCGCAACGCGCTCCTGCCGGTCATCACCATCCTTGGGCTCTCCATACCCGGCCTCATCGGGGGCAGCGTCATCTTCGAGAGCATCTTCGCCATCCCCGGCCTCGGCCAGCTCTTCTACCAGGCCATCATGATGCGCGACTACAACATGATCATGGGCAGCCTCACCATAGGCGCCGTCCTGACCCTCTTAGGCAATCTCCTGGCCGATATCTGCTACAGCATCGCCGATCCGCGTATAAGGATGGCATGATATGAACTTCTGGGCGCGCTTCTTCAGGGATAAACTCGCTGTGGCAGGTCTCGTGACCGTGCTGGTCTTCTTCGTCATCTCCATTAGCGCCCCCGTTCTCGCCCCGTATGATCCCACCGCCATCGACGTCGCCAACATACTCGCCCCGCCCTCTCTAGCGCACCCCTTCGGCATGGACGAGCTCGGCCGAGATGTCCTTTCCCGCATGATCTTCGGGGCGGGCATTTCCCTCAAGGTGGGCTTCGTGGCCGTAGGCATCGCCGTCGCCATCGGCATCGTCCTCGGGTCCGTAGCCGGCTTTTACGGCGGTATGGTAGATCTCTGCATCATGCGCCTAGTCGATATCATGCTCTGCTTCCCATCCTTCTTCCTCATCCTCGCGGTGATCGCCTTCCTGGAACCGGGCATCTTCAATATCATGGCCGTCATCGGTCTCACCTCCTGGATGGGCATCACCCGTCTCGTACGCGCCGAATTCCTCTCTCTCAAAGGGCGCGACTTCGTGCTCGCCGAACGCGCTATGGGCGCCAGCTCCCTGCGCATCATCTTCTTCCATATACTTCCCAACGCCCTAGCCCCGGTCCTCGTCTCCGCCACCTTGGGCATCGCCAGCGCCGTGCTCACTGAAAGCGCGCTCTCCTTCCTCGGCATCGGCGTCCAGCCCCCCACCCCGAGCTGGGGCAATATCCTCACCCAGGGTAAGGAGGTCCTGGGCGTGGCCTGGTGGCTGTCTTTTTATCCGGGCATAGCCATCCTGCTCACCGTGCTTGGCTATAATCTGCTTGGCGAGGGTATCCGCGACGCCATCGACCCGCGTCTCAAAGGCTAACGGTTAAAAACACGCCCCTATCCTTCGCCCGCCTTCCCTCTTCCGGGTGAAGGGGGCCAGACATCCGCTTGATTAAGCCGCTCCTGACGAAATGAAGGAAAGCGGTTCAATCAAGCGGACAAAGCCACTACCGGCCCGGCAATCAATCGACTGGAGCCGTCACACGGTGTCGTCCCTGAACGCAGCGTAGGATCTGAAAAATCTATCTTTGGAAGCAAAAGCTTTCAGTCCAAAGCTCAAGGGCAACGACCGCAAACCTTGGGGAGCGCCAAAATCCCTTGCAGTAAAACGGTACACATGCCACTGCTCGCTACGGCGCTGTTTGCGGTCCGCCGCAGCGAGTAGTCAAGTGTAAAGGTGCTCCGGCTCTTATGTCCGGGAGCCTCTTCCTAGAAGCGTCGCCCCCCACCCCCGCCCCCGCCCCGTCTTGCTCCACCACGATTATCGTCGGAGCGTGGGCGAGCCTCATTAACGTTAAGTTTGAGCCCTTTCAAGTCCTTACCGTTCAAACCTTCGATTGCAGACAGCGCTTCAGCTTTAGCGGACATTTCCACAAACCCAAAACCTTTTGATTCGCCGCTGTATTTATCCTTGATAACAGTGACGGATGCGACCTGCCCGAAGGCCTCAAAAGCCTGTCGTAAATCATCTTCGGTGACGTTACGTGATAGGTTGCCTACATAAATATTCATTCTATAACCCCCTTCTTTTTTTGAACATCTCTATCTGAGTTTCACCTAACATTCGAGGTCAGCGGCCGCAAACAGTACGGTGCACCAAGACCTTGAATACCCTCAACCGTGAAGCGGAGCACAATCCAATGCTTGCCGCAGCGCTGTTTGGAAATTCTGAGGTCGCGTATCAATATGTAATTGATTTCCGTCATATGTATTGAAAGCAAAGATCAGCCCTTTTTTATCTCTTAGATCATATTATCCGTGCTATGTCCAGAAGTATCCATCGTACCGCCTCTATGAGGTCTTTGGCCACATAATCCGCCGGAGCGGTTGGTCCGCCTTCCTTGGCGATCAGGGCCCCCTTCCCCCCTACGCTATGAATCGTGTTGATATCGATGAGATTATTCCCAACCAGATAACAGTGCTTCAAGTCAAGGCCATAATCCGTTGCAGCCTGAAGAAGCATACCTGGAGCGGGTTTTCTGCATCCGCAAACTTTCCGGTAGGGTTCTACGATGCCTTCCGGGTGGTGGGGACAGTAGTAGATGGCGTCGATATCGGCATTTTTTTCCCTGAACAGGGCACGCATTCTCCGGTGTATTACTTCCAGGAGCTCTTCCGACAGCAAGCCTCTGGCAATGCCGGACTGATTGGTGACAATGATGGCGGAGATATGGCTCATATTCAGCATTCTGATGGCCTCCGGCGCTCCGGGGAGGATCTCGATCATCTCCGGGTTGTTGAGATAAGGTATGTCCCTGATGATTGTGTCGTCTCTATCCAGAAATACGCTGATCTTTGACACGCGCCTCGCTCTCCTCTGTGATCCTGTCCCAGGGGCAAGAGGATAGGCACGCTTCATATCATGACGCGGATGGGGAGGATCATCATAGCGATGCCCGACCACTGGAGCCGACGCTGGATGGCGAAGGCGGTCTCGTTATGGAGAATCCGCTGGAAGGGGTGTTCGATGCGGAAGGTCAGCTGGC
>CAYGXB010000090.1:0-10407 GCA_964353605.1 uncultured Bacteriovoracaceae bacterium | reverse complement strand
AAATCATCAGTGAGCGTTCACGGGTGATGAGACCCCTGGAACAACGCAGAACCCAGGTGGAGCAAGCAATCGAGGCGTTCGAGGATGAAATCAACGACCTCCACGCGGCCATCCATGCGGCGACACTCGCCCGAGATGGCAAGAAGATAGCAGATCTTTCTCTTCTGCTCCAGGATCGGGAAAAAGCGGTTGATGCCCTGCTTGATGAGCTCGAGCAGGTGGAAAGAAGCCTGGAGGAGCAGAAGACCTCCTATGATGAAAGATTGCAACTCCTAGTACAGCCAGGGGATGGCGATGTCAGGTATTCTCGCAATTGACAATAGACAACCCCAGAACAAACACGTAAATATATCTTCCGAATGGATACTGTATGCGCCTGGAAAACTAGGTGCTCCATGGACATGGAGGGTTGTATGATCAAGAAGGGGCTCACGTGGTTCGGTATTGTCGTGCTCATCCTTTTGGCCTGTATTGGTCTTCACCGTTCTGTACTCTGGGTAGAGCATGCCACGGCAAAGAGCATGATCGAGGCAAGAGAAAACGACAGATTTGATAAAGATCTCCTCTACCATAGAGAGGGTGGTTACCCGCTTTTCCTTGTTAATCCTGAGCATACCAAAACTATGTTCTTTATCGAAGGTTTCAGGGCGCAAATGCCTGCGGGCATGTATAAGGACTGGTTCGAATATATTCACCAAACCTATCGGGTTAACATCATCGTCCCAGTTTATGGCCTACAGAGTTCTCCCTTTGCCATGCGAAACCGGGAGTGGTTTTTCCAGGAGGATATGCGCACGGTCCTGCAGATCTATGATGCTTATACATCGATTTTGCCAAAAGATCATAAGGTGGTAACCGTGTCCATGTCCTTTGGAACCGTCCCCCACCTGGCCATTGCAGCAAAGGCTAAAAGGCCTCCCGCTGCGCTGGTCTTCCTCTCCCCCCTGAATACGGGCATGGAGTACAAGGTGGCGGGAAGATTTGTCTACTGGCTCTCTAAACAGACGTCCTGGCTACAATACGTCATCCTCTTCTCTCCGGCAACCCGTCCCCCTACCAGGGCCTCGATTTGGGATATCGTGAACAGGGAAAAAAACCTTAAAGTGGCAGCGCAGATGGCGGTAAATCCCGAGGACAGCTCTCGCCTCGGATATCTGGTTGAACGTGCTGCTTCCTGGATGGAAAAGGAGCTGATACATCAGGTCAAGGGGAAGGATATAACGGTCGTTTGGGGAGACAGTGATCTCTTCTTCTCCCAGGATGGGTTCAAGGTCTTTACAGAGAAATTGATGCGATCGGGGAACAGGGTGAAGACAATGACCATCAAGGATTCCGGTCATATGGTACTCCTGGATAATGGTGGAACAGGGGTAAAACAATACATCTTAAAGGAGCTCCTGGAAAAGTAATGGTAAGAGAAGAAATCTCATGGGTTGCTAGCGTCAAGAGGGTAAATTAATCAATATTGCCCAGTTTGATTATTTTATGTTTTTATTATTTATTATATCAACATATTAGATATTTTGATAGGGTAGCTTAGCAATAAAATTGATACTTTTTCCCTTGACCTTTGAGATGGAAATAGTATGTAGCAGCTTAAATTCAACTTTATAACACATTGGGGGTAAACAATGAGAAGGGCTCATGTAAGTTTGATCGTCGTGTTAATCATCTCTCTGGCACTCTTTGCCGTTGGCTGCGCGAAGAAAACCGTTGATAAGTCGGAAGAGGTTAAACCTCCTGTGCAGCAAGAGGTGAAAGTGGAACAGCCAGCACCTCCGGCACCTGCCGCTCCTGAAAAACCCAAAGAGGAGGCGAAAGTCGAGACCCCTGCCCCTGTGCCTAGTCTGGAAGACGCGATGAAGGCTTTTGAAGACAAGAATATCTACTTCGATTTCGACAAGTACAGTCTCCAGTCCGAGGCCAAGGATGTCCTGAAACAGAAAGCCGAATTCCTCAAGACCCATTCCAATATCACCATCCAGATAGAGGGTCACTGTGATGAAAGGGGCACAACCGAATATAACCTAGCGCTTGGCGAGCGGAGGGCAAAGGTCGCACAGGATTACATGGTCTCCTTAGGTGTGGCCAAAGAACGCATCTCCACCATCAGCTATGGCGAAGAGAAACCGGTGGATCCTGGTCACAATGAAGAGGCTTGGTCGAAGAACAGGAGAGATCATTTTGTTATTGTTAATAAATAAAGGACAAGCTAAAACAAAACATAAAAATAAATTTTTAAAGGAGATAGTGGCATGAAAAAGGGTTTCAAATGGTTCAATTTGGTTGTAGCATTACTTGTTATGTTCTCTGTTACGGTTTCCATGGGCTGCTCCAAGAAGACGGAAGAGGCCGCACCAACTACAACTGAGCAGACAGCTCCAGCTCCGGCCCCTGAGGCAGCTCCGGCCCCTGAGGCAGTCCCGGCCCCTGAGGCAGCTCCGGCCCCTGAGGCAGCTCCAGCAGCTCCAGCTCCAGAGGCTCCAAAGCAGTAAGGTTCTTTGTTCTAGTGGCCTCCGGTGAACTCCGGGGGCCACTAACTTGAACAAGAAAACCACCAGCCATGTATACCGCTGGAAGAGCATAGGCTGGGGTGGTGATTCTTTTCGTTTTTGCTGCAGGCGAAGCCTCAAAAGCTTTCGCTGCATGGTGAGCGATAATTTCGTCTTTCTATAGAGAACACATCACGATGAGATGTACGCTGCATCGATTCTATCTGTAATCCAGAACAGCCCATGGCCAAATCATTATTTCCAGGCCCTTCCCTGTCGAATTCTTTTTATCTTTGACAAAATGCAGATCCAACCTTTAATGTATCCTCTAGGAGGTGAAATGAGATGAGTGAGGTCTATCATTTCTACAAGGTGATAAAGGAAGGGAGCATCGTCTGGGTATATCTGAACCGGCCGGAAAAGAAGAATGCCATGGGGCCCGATGCCTGGAGAGAGATTATTCCCATTTTCGAAGACATCCAAAGCGATGATTCCATCCTTGTGGCAATAATTGCCGGCGAAGGGAAGGACTTCTGCGCCGGAATCGACCTCCTCGACATGGGCACAGAGATCCCAACCCTGAAGGATTGGGATCTGAGTGCGCAAGGCAAATTGAAGCTTTTCCGGGCTATATTCCCGCTCCAGGACACCATGAGCTGCATCGAGAAGTGCTCGAAACCGGTGATCTGTGCTATACACGGCTATTGCATCGGCGCGGGTCTCGATATGGCCTCCGCCTGCGATATCCGCCTAGCATCCCGGGATGCCAAGATCTCGCTCCGCGAGTCAGCGGTCGCCATCGTGGCAGATGTGGGCAGTCTGCAGCGCGTTCCACACATCATCAGTCAGGGTTTGGCTCGTGAGCTAGCCTATACGGCTAAGTTCATCGATGCCGAACGGGCAAAGGCAATACAACTTGTGAACGAGGTTTACCCTGACAAGGAGACGCTCCTGAAAGGCTCCCGGGAGATGGCGCTCGAGATCGCCAGGAACTCCCCACTCGCCGTCCAGAGTTCGAAGGACGTGCTCAACTTCTGCCGGGGGAAAAGCATTGCCGACGGTCTCGAATACGTGGCGGCCAGGAGCGCAATGATCCTCCCCTCGGACGACCTAGCCGAGACCATGAAAGCCTTCCTCGAAAAACGCCCCCCAAAGTTCACCGGCAGATAGCGATCTCTAACCTCCCTTCCCCTCCTCTCCTTCGGGGGAATGGACAAACGTTTCATGTGTATTTATTTCCACAATAGACCGGGTGGATACCCTATCATAAAAGGGGCCTAGCGGAAATCTCTAAAGTTTTTCATCCTGGCATTCCGATTATAGAACGTAATGGAAAAGAGAGAAACCAGGAGACGCAAGACCCACAATTTTCATGATCTCTATGCAAATGTAAAGATAGGCTCTAAGTCTATTAAGCTGCCTATAGTTGATATATCCATCGGCGGTATGGGGGTCCTCGTCTCGAACGGCTTCTCCCTCTTTAAAGAGGGGAAGGATATCGTCATCGATACACTGGAAAAGCAGGGTAGCATCATTGCCGCATCTATCAGTGGCCGGATTGCATATATCGGTCCTGGTGTTCCCTCCCGGGCAGGGATCGATTTCTCGCCCGCTGACACACCAATCGAGGCCTATACACAATTGAAGAAAGGCAATGGCAAGACTAGGCAGGTAATCAAGAACAAGGAAGAGATCCTGCACACATTCAACGAAATTAAGAAGTGGTCACGTGGGTTTGGCGATATGCTCATGATCCATAAACACAAGGCCATTCCGGCCGAATTTTTCTACCTGAGACCACAAGATGATAACATGGTATTGCGGATAGTACGGATTTCGGAGCTCCGGTTGCCCTTCCACCCGGAAGTAGGAGTCACCTATCCCTTCTATCTCTTTAAGGGTGTAAATGTCATGCTCTTCTCTGCCAAGGTACTGAATATCATCAAGAATATCATGGAGACGAGTTGGCCCAATGAACTCCAATATATCAGCCGGCGGAGCATGCTGCGATACTTCGTTACGGGCCAGGAGCCCATCACCGCTCATATTTACCATCCGATAAGTTCCAAGGATATCAGCGTCGTGGTGTGGGATATCAGTATCGAGGGTATGGGGGCCGAAATCCTTGACGACGACACCCCTTTTATCGAGGGCATGAACCTGCCGAGTATCAGGATCAACCTCCCGAAGGGTCCAGTTGACACCAAAGGCATTGTCCGGTCGGTCAGGACCGAGAATGTCCTACAGAAGACCCAGCTCGGGATTGAGTTCACGGAAGGAGTCCGTAATTACCAGGACCGGATACTCGACTTCATCCTCGAGATGAAACTGCCCTCCGAGGGTGTCTTAAACGGAATGGATCATACTCCGTAATAAGATCGATACCAGTCAACAAACCTCATGATGCCGACCTCAAGGGAAACGTGAGGCCTGAAGCCGATAACCATCGCGAGATCTTCCGCATCAGCGCAGGTTGCCACAACGTCTCCCGGCTGAAGCGGCAACATATTCTTGACGGCCTTCTTCCCGATTGTCTCTTCCAGCACCTCCACAAAATGCATCAGTTCGACCGGCCTCGCTCCCCCGATATTGAATATCCGGTAGGGGGCATAGCTCGTCCCAGGATCATGTTGTCGGCTGTCCCATGCTGGGTTCGGCTGCGGAATGATATGCATCACCTTCACCACTCCCTCTATGATGTCGTCGATATAGGTAAAGTCCCGCTGCATCTTTCCCTGGTTGTAGAGATCGATGGGTGAACCATCGATGATGGCCTTGGCAAATTTGAAGAGGGCCATATCAGGCCTGCCCCATGGGCCATAGACGGTGAAAAAGCGTAGACCGGTACAGGGGATGCCATAGAGGTTTGCATAGCAATGGGCCATGAGTTCATTTGCCTTCTTCGTTGCCGCATAGAGGGAAACCGGATGATCCACGTTGTCATGCACGGAAAAAGGCATCTTCGTGTTCGCTCCATAGACCGAGCTTGAGGATGCATAGACCAGATGAGGGGTGTGCGCTGCGCGGCATCCTTCCAGGATATTTATGAAACCTACGAGGTTCGTGTCTATGTAAACAAATGGGTTCTCAAGACTGTAACGCACGCCAGCCTGTGCGGCAAGATGCACCACGACATCAAAGCTGTTCTGATGAAAGATCTCCAGTACCCGGTCTCTTGTCAACAGGTCGAGCGCCTCAAAAGAGAAATCCCTATACTGTTGCAGAATGGATAACCTGTCCATCTTCAGTTTTGGATCATAGTAGGGGCTCAGGTTGTCAATCCCCAATACATCTGTGCCCTCTTCCAATAGTCTTTTGCTGAGATGGAATCCAATGAAACCGGCAGCTCCAGTGACAAAGACCTTCATTCCCGTCCTCCCGTATTCGCCCGGACTAGGAAGGTTGCTAGGGCATAGGGCAGGGTATATATATCAGATATATTGACCATATCTCCTTGATGTTCATTTCCCACGAGTACGGCATGCATGCCGACACCGATCGCTGTAACCACGTTGTCGACCATGTCATCAACCACGACAAACTCCTCTGGGTACAACCCATATCTCTCCATCACCTTGCAATACGGATGTAGTCTGGGTTTCGGAATGAAATCCATTTCCTCTATGGTGAAGAGATCGGCAAATAAATGATCCACTCCCAGGGCATTTAGAACACGCTCGATATAGTCGTGCGACCCGTTTGAGAATGCAATCAGATCAAAAGCTATGGACTCGAGGGCTTGTTTGAGCCTCTCATCAAACATGAGCAGCTCTTCCACCGGGACATCGTGGACATAGGGTAAAAAAACCTGCGGATCAACTTGATGGTCATGCATGAGACCGCCAAGTGTCGATCCATATTGATTGACATAGATCCTCCTCAAGGCCTTCGTCTCCTCTGGAGTGAGGTTGAGCTTCTTCTTGAGAAAGTCCTCGATCCTCCTGCTCACCGCAACAAAGGGGCCGGTCCCCTTCGGATAGAGTGTGTAGTCTACATCCAGGAGAATGGTCCTCATATTCCACGTATTCTTTAGCCTACCCATCGGCTGAGGAAAAGGCCGATGGAAAGGAGCACGGGGGTGGCGATATTGATCAAGACATTCTTCCTCATAAAGGGGATAAGCTTCTGTCTATCATCCGCAAACTTAAGGACACCCACGATGGTCGGAATGGCCAGGATCAAAGTGGCAAAGCCAATAAAGCCTCCGCGGGGTAGCTCCCCGAATAGATACCCGATGACAATCGGCAGGTAAGCCGCGAGGAGGAATACGCCATAGACCTTGGCACTGGCTTTTCTCCCGATCGTTATGGGCAGGTGACGCCTTCCGATACTCTTGTCAGCCTCAACATCTGGAAACTGGTTCAACAATAAAAGGTCATTAACAAGGAAGAATGGGACGAGGGAGGCGATAAAGGCGGTCCAGGAATATCGACCACTGAGGACGAAGTCCGTCCCCATGACCATGAGTGGGCCAAAGCCGAGTCCAGGGGCGATCAGGCAGAGCACAGGGCGCTTCGTGATCCAGGGCGTATAGGCATAGATGATCGCGAGGCCAAGTAAACCCAGAGGCAGGAGCCAGAAACCTCGCACGAAAAGGAAATATATGCCAATAATGGCGGCAATGGCCATGGAAACAAAACCGGTTATCAATGCCACGTAAGACTTTTCCGGACTTGCCAGCAAGGCCTTACTTCCACCGCTGAACGGGGTTGGCTGGGTGACAAGATCCAGGCCGCTCTTGAAATCTGAGTGTTCATTGAGGGCATTCACACTGATATGCGTCGATATGGCACCGATGAGAATAAGGATGACGTAAGAGGGGTTGATAGGAGTGCCTGACCATGCTGCTGAGGCGATCCCGACGAGAACACATGCCGGGGTGAGGATGAGAAATGGTAAACGCATGGGACCAGTCACAACTTTACGCATCTTCAAATCCCTCCGTCTGTCTTGGATGTTTGATGCGCATAAACCGGTAAGACTTTCCCGTCACCTGTCTGCCACGCGGTGTGCGGTTGATATAGCCGTTCTGGATAAGGTAGGGCTCGTAGACATCCTCGATGGTGTTTTTGTCCTCGCCCATGGCCGCCGCCAAGGAATCAATTCCCACCGGACCGCCGTTGAAATTCTTGATCATGATCTCGAGGATCTTCCGGTCCATGCGGTCCAGTCCGCTCCGGTCGATATTAAGCCTGGTGAGTGCCAGGTCGGCGATATCGTGGGTTACACGGCCTTCGCCCATGACGTCCGCAAAATCCCTTACCCTCCTCAAGAGTCGATTCGTAATGCGTGGGGTGCCGCGCGATCTGCGTGCGATCTCGGAGAGGCCTTCTTCATCCGCTTCTATGCCAAGGATCCTGGCCGAGCGCTTGAGGATCATGGCGAGCTCGTCGTTACAATAGAACTCGAGGTGGCCGATGATCCCGAAACGATCCCTCAAGGGCGAGGTGATCCTCCCTGCCCGGGTAGTGGCCGAGACGAGGGTGAAGGGGTTGAGGTCGATCCTTATCGACCGGGCTGACGGCCCCTGCCCGATGATGATATCGAGTTTGAACTCCTCCATAGCGGGATAGAGGATCTCCTCGACCGCAGCGCCGAGCCGATGGATCTCGTCAATAAAGAGAACGTCGTTCGGTTCCAAGTTGGTGAGGATGGCGGCGAGGTCCCCGGACTTCTCGATGGCGGGGCCGCTCGTGACTTTTATGTTTACATCAAGTTCGTTGGCGATGATATAGGCCAGCGTCGTCTTGCCGAGGCCGGGGGGACCATAAAAGAGGCAGTGGTCGAGCGGTTCTTGTCTGGCCTTGGCTGCCTTGATGAAAATGGTGAGGTTCTCCTTGAGGGCATCCTGCCCTACATACTCCCGCAAATACTTTGGCCTTATATGGGACTCGAATTCCGTCTCGTCTCTGTCCACCCTTAAGCCAGCCAGTTCCTTCTTCATCACCGCATTTCCTTGAGCACCTGTTTGATAAGGTCTTCGACATTATCCGCCTTGATATTGCATACCGCCTTGCGTGCTTGCGTCTCAGAATACCCCAAAGCGATCAATGCTTCAACTGCATCTTCCATGACTTCGTATCCTTCCCTACCCAAACGCTGGTACTTCTTGACGATCTTCTCTTTGAGCTCCAGGATGATACGCTGGGCGATTTTCTTCCCGATCCCGGGCAGCGAGCTCAGGTAGTTGATATTCTCGCTGACCACCTCGTCGAGGAATCTATTCGGATCCATATTGGCCAGGATATTCATGGCGGTCTTCGGTCCGATACCGGAGACATTTATGATGAGAGAGAATATCTCCCGCTGCCGGGGATCAGGGAATCCATAGAGGGAGAGGGAATCCTCCCTGGCAATAAGAACGGTGTACAGCAATACTTCCTGGCCTGGTGCAAGCTGTTTCTCATTCCCTGTGGGTACATGAACGTGAAAACCGACCCCAGCGACCATGACTGTAAGACTGCCGGGAGCGATCTGTGCCACTTTACCTTTGAGCATGCTGATCATGGGGCAATCCTCTTCATCCGACGCGAGGAGGTGTGGCAGTATCCGATAGCCAAGGCATCTGAGGCATCCTGCGAGGTGATCTTGCCTTTGGGGATATGCAAGAGGGTGTTGACCATGGCGCCGATCTGATATTTCTCAGCATGCCCATATCCGCAGGTCGCCTTCTTGATCTCGGTTGGGGTGTACTCGAAGACAGGGATATCAAGCATGGTTACCGCGAGGATGATGACCCCCCGTACCTGTCCGAGTTTCATGGCCGTCTGAGCGTTCGTGGCATAGAAGGAGGTCTCAATCGCCACCTCTATCGGTTTATAATCCTTGAGAATGTCTGTTATGTGCAGAAAGATTTCCTTGAGCCGCAGCGAGAGATCGTGGGCCTTCGGCCGGATGGTGCCGTGTGCTACATAGATACTCTTGTCTCTCTCGATATCCAGGATCCCGTATCCCGTGCACTGCGACCCGGGATCGATGCCACAGATGATCATGACGCCTGGAGCTGGGCCATCTCTTCGTCGTCGATATCGAAGTTCGAGTATACGGACTGGATGTCATCGTGGTCTTCGAGCAGCTCGAGGAGCTTTAAGGCCTGCTGGGCACTCTTGCCGGCCACTCTGACGGTTGTTTTGGGAATCATGGATATCTCGGCGGTATTGTACTTGATTCCCTTGGTCTCGAGGGTTTCTCTAAGGGAGTTGAGCACATCGGGCTCGGTGAGGATCTCGTAGGTGTCGCCCTGGTCGGTGATGTCCTCGGCGCCCTGGCCCAGTGCGATCTCATAGAGGGTGTCCTCGTCGACCGCATCCTTATCGAGCGAAACATAGCCCTTTTTTTCGAACATCCAGGACACGCAATTCGTCTCGCCGAGGTTGCCGTTGTATTTGGAGAAGAGATGCCGGATGTCAGCCACGACCCTGTTTTTGTTGTCGGTCAGGACGTGCACCATGATGGCGATGCCGCCTGGACCGTAGCCTTCGTATGAGATCTCCTCGAGGGAGAAGCCGGAGAGCTCGCCGGTGCCTTTCTTGATAGCCCGTTCGATATTGTCCTTGGGCATGTTGGCGGCCTTGGCTGCGGCGACTGCCGATCGTAACCTCGCATTTGCATTCTGGTCACCTCCTCCCATGCGTGCGGCAACGGTTATCTCTTTGATGAATTTGCTGAAGAGCTTGCCTCGCTTGGCATCAAGTGCGCCTTTCTTGTGTTTGATCGTGCTCCATTTGCTGTGGCCAGACATATGAGCGATCCCCCCTTTTGCTGCTTTCTAGTGTTTTCTATCTACATCTTAGCATATATGTCAATGCTTTCTCAATTGGAATGTCCCGACTCTTTGATAATGTCCCCTGGAGAACTCGATAGAAATGTCCCCGAGTAAAATTTATAAGGTGGCCTCAAGGAGGGGGCCATGGGG
>CAYGXB010000089.1:0-10630 GCA_964353605.1 uncultured Bacteriovoracaceae bacterium | reverse complement strand
ACACAACCCTTGAACGGCAATCTTAAGGCCTACGCCGCCTGGTGGCTGTGGGCACTGCTCGCAGGCTGGGAGGGATAAGGATCAAAAGTGCTCCGGGGGAATCCCTTTTGTAAAAGGAGGTTCCCCCAGAACTCTTCGCGAATACTTTTAGATATTCCTGTCTGGGGCAGTTCCGCACACATGTGTCATAGGTTATTGTACAGGGAGCTGCCCCGGACGGGGACATGCCCTATTACCCTCGTATGCCTTTTTATGGTATGATTTTTTACTATGCAATGCATACATTGCCATCGGTCCGTGCAATCAAAGGCTGGAGCAAAAAGGCACAGCATCAATTGCCACAACAAGAGACCCTTCACTCCGCTCAGGATAACACCTTGTGCCATCCCCAGCCTGTTGATTGCCGGACTGGCGGTGGTCTCGTCTGCAGGATTGAGCCACTCGCTTTCTTTTTGTCAGGAACGACCCAATCCTGCGGACGTGTGGCCCCCGTTTAGTCCCATGGGAGTCGAGGGGATTGAGCTTTTGATGGCAGGCACTACCACCTCTGCGTTGGGGGGAGATGCATGCCGGGGTTAAATCTGTATTCGAGCAACAGGCTTGAGGTCCTTGTCGCGGCGCTTGCCCGCGTCCTAGCACAACCACTGTCCTCCCCGTTGGCCAAAGAGGTCATCGTGGTGCAGAGCAAGGGCATGGAGCGCTGGCTCTCTATGCATCTCGCCACACATCTCGGCATACTCTCGAACTGTGCATTTCCTTTCCCGAATGCCTTCATTGAGAATATATGCGAGAGGGTGCTAACCGTCTCAAAGAACGCGAAGTTTAACCGGGAGGCCATGACATGGGCGATCATGAAGTTACTCCCTGATCATCTTGGAACCAGAAGATTTGAGAGGATCAGGTTCTATCTCCATGACGATGTGACAGGGCTCAAGCAGTACCGGCTCTGCAGATACCTCGCCGAGACCTTCGACCAGTATCTTGTCTTCCGACCCGAAATGATTCTCGACTGGGACAGAGACAATCTTGATCATTTCCAGGAGGAGCGGGACAGGGAGATGGAGGCCTGGCAGGCCGTGCTCTGGCGAGAGCTCTCCGCGGGCGGGGGAGACCACAGAGCGCATCTTCGGGCACGACTCTTCAAAGAGATTCAGGCCATCGATCCCAAGCTCCTGCCGGAGAGGGTCTCCGTATTCGGGATATCGTACCTGCCGCCCTTCCACCTCGAGTTCTTGCATGCCATTTCCAGCATCGCAGACGTTCATTTTTTTCAGATGAACCCATGCCGCGAATTCTGGTTCGACATCCGGTCGGAGAGGGAGCAAACGAGAATGTCGCAAGGGTATGGAGGAGACAGGGGAGACCTCTATCTTGAAGAGGGGAACAGCCTGCTCGCATCCATGGGCAGGCAGGTGAGGACATTCCTGAATGAGGTATACTCGCACGCACCTCAAGATCTCGATCTGTATGAGGACATCCCCCCTGATACCATACTCCATACCATCCAGGCGGATATCCTGGACCTGAAGGATGCCTCCAAGGACGGGAGGATACCTATTGATGATGCGGATCACTCGATACAAGTGCATTCCTGCCACAGTCCTTCGCGGGAGGTGGAGGTGCTTCACGACAATCTCCTCGCCCTGTTTGAGGAAGATCATAGCTTGAAGGCTGAGGATATCCTCGTCATGGCGCCTGATATCGAACTATATGCCTCGCTCATCGAGGCCGTTTTCTCCCATGGCAATACAATCCCATACAGCATCGCCGATCGGGGCATCCTGAAGAGGCAGGTATTCGACGCCTTTTTTGCCATCCTCGACCTCTTTCATGGCCGCTTTTATGCATCAGAAGTCCTCTCGATTCTGGAGGCGGCCCCGGTAAGGCGCAGATTCAGGATCGAGGAGGAAGATCTCACGGTCATACAGGGGTGGATCGAGGATACGCGTATACGATGGGGTTTTGATGCTGGGGATAAAGAGGCCAGAGGACTACCCGCCGTACAGGAAAACACCTGGCGTTCTGGTCTCGACAGGCTCCTCCTGGGGTATGCCATACAGGGGAGGGGGGAAAAGGTATTCGAAGGGATACTCCCCTATGATGACATGGAAGGGGATAGCGTACTGCTCTTTGATGCCTTTCTTGCATGCGTGATGAGCCTCTTCACCTATGCGCGATCTTTCGGGCAAATGCGCACCTTGCAGGAATGGGCGGTTCTCCTTACCGGACTTGTTGAAGACCTGTTCGACAGGGAAGAGGATGTGGCGGGCATCAATGCACTCCGGCATGCGATCAGGGGGCTGGCCGAGGCCTTCGATGCAGGCTATGACAAGGCTCTCGGGCTCAATGTCATAAAGGAAGCTCTGCAGGATGGTCTCAAGCAGGAGGTGGCAAAGGGTTTTATGGCCAGGGGGGTCACCTTCTGTGCGTTGCTTCCTATGCGGAGCATCCCGTTCAGGGTGGTTTATCTCCTCGGCATGAATATCGATGCGTATCCGCGGCGGGATGTTCAGAAGGGCTTCGATCTCATGGCTTTGAGACCGAGGATGGGGGACCGCTCAAAGCGGGAGGACGACCGGTATCTCTTCCTCGAAACCATCATCTCGGCCCGGGACATCCTCTGCATAAGTTATGTGGGCCAGGATATAAAGGACAACAGCCTGATACCACCCTCCGTCCTCCTCAGCGAACTCCTCGAATACCTGGAGAAGCGATTTACCAGAGGGGATGTCCTCATCACGGATCATATTGTGCGGCGGCACCGTCTCCAGGCGTTTTCCCCGTCATATTTCATGGGAAAGAAAAAGTTCTTCAGCTATTCAAAGCCCGATTTCGATGCTTGCCAGGCCCTCATGCACCAGCAGACGACGATACAGCGCTTCATCTCCATTGGACTACCTGCACCCGGGGACGAGTGGAAGATCCTCGATATAGACACCCTCTCGCGCTTCTTTGAAAATCCGGTGAGGTTCTTGCTAAAGGAGAGACTCCACCTTGCCATCGAAGAGGGACCTTCCCCCCTGGAGGACAGGGAGAACTTTGTCCTCTCTGGACTTGCTTGGTACCAGATCAGGCAACAGATGGCACAGCTTCGATTGCGTGGTTTCGATGAAGAGAGGGTAAGGTCGCTCATCAAGGCCGATGGTATGCTCCCACATGGCAGTCCCGGCGATGTCGCATATAGAGATGTGGCTCACGATGTTGGCAATTTCATCGAAACGGTCGCGTCGTATACCCATGACCTGAGCCCTGAACCAAGTCAGGTCGAGCTGGAGCTTAGAGGGTTCCGTATCAGCGGGTCGCTTATGCTCTCTCCATCGGGTCTCATCTCGTATCGGTGCGCGAAGGTCAAGTCCAAGGACCTCATCAGGGTATGGATACGCCATCTCGTCCTCAATACTGTAAGGCCGGAAGGCCGGAATACGAGTTATTACATCGGGACGGACAAGGTCTTCGAATTCCCATGGGTGGAAGGCAGCGCCGAGATTCTTCCAGGACTCCTCGATCTGTATCTGGCAGGGCTTGTTCGGCCGCTCCATTTCTTCCCGGAGAGCTCCCTGACCTATGTCGAGGCCGTCATCGAGGGGAAAAACCCCAAGGATGCGCTTAAAAAGGCAAAGAGGGTGTGGAGGGGGGACGATTTTAGCAGGGGCGAGGCGGAGGACGTGTATTATCATATATATCCCGGTGAGCTCGATCCCCTTGATGGGGCCTTTGAAAAGATCTCCTTCGAAATCCTCAAGTCACTCAAGGAGCATTACAGGGAGGTGGGGCTATGAAGGAACTGGATGTCCTGCAGGCCCCCTTGGAGGGGAAAAACCTCGTCGAGGCGAGTGCAGGGACAGGAAAGACCTATACTATTACCACGTTCTATTTAAGGCTCATCCTCGAGAAGGGCTTCACCGTGGATCAAATCCTTGCGGTGACCTTCACGGAGGCTGCTACGGAGGAGCTCAAAGACAGGATCAGGAGGAGGCTCAGGGAGGCCTTGGATGCCTTGAACTTAGACGGCGCTTGCGATGCGGTCATGGCAAAACTCGTAGGCGCCGTAGAAGATAAAGAGGTAGCCCGCGTTCGCGTAAAACAGGCGCTCCGCTCCTTCGATGAAGCGGCTATATTCACCATCCACGGTTTCTGCAGGAGGATGCTAGCTGAGATGGCGTTCGAGACCAAGTCGTTATTCGATGCAGAGCTCGTGAGCGACCAAAGTCAGATCCTGGAGGAGATCGTGGATGATTTTTTCAGGATGCACTTCTATGCCATGCCCCAGCAATTCGTCCGGTATGCTTATTCGAAGGGATGCACTCCGGAGCGGTTCCTCGGGCTGTTGAAGAAGGCTGCTCCGGATACAGCGATCATCCCCGAGGAGGAAAAGACAGATCTAAGCTCTCCAGAAGAATTCAGGGAGGCATTGCATGCCCTCAAGGAGGAATGGGCCTCTTCGAAGGGTGAGATCGAACACATCCTCTTGAACGACAAGGGCTTGAACCGGAGTAAGTACAGCCAGAAACACATCCCCGGCTGGCTCAAAGAGATGGATGAATATATTGCCAAAGGAGGCGATTTCCCGCTTTTCGAGAAATTCCAGAAGTTCACCTCGAAAGGACTCAAGGAGGGAACAAGGCCGGGCTTTGAGCCTCCTCATCATGCACAGATAGAGATCTGCGACAGGATCGAGGCGTTACAGCAGCAAATGGATCAATATATCCTCTGGCTCAAGGGTGAGATCTTCCGGCATGTCAGGAGAGCGCTTCCACGGAGGAAGGAGGAGCTCGGACTCATGTACTTTGACGATCTCCTCGTAAGGATGCGCTCTGCGCTTGAGTCAGAGGGTGGCGATATCCTCTGCTCTGAGATCAGGAAGCGATTCAAAGCGGCTCTCATCGATGAGTTTCAGGATACTGATCCGGTGCAATACGCCATATTCAGGAGGATATTTGCCTCCGGGCCGCTCTTCCTCATCGGAGACCCGAAGCAGGCCATTTACAGCTTCCGCGGGGCAGATATCTTCACCTACATGGAGGCTGCGCGCGCCGTGGACGAGGGGTATACCCTGAAGAGGAATCGACGTTCGGTGCCGGGTCTCATCAATGCCATCAATGTCATATTCGGTCGTCATGCTCAGCCGTTTGTCTTTGATGGCATAACGTTCGAGTCCGCCGAGCCCGGAGATGATCCTCCCAAACCACGAGATTCACGAACCCCCTTCACGCTCTGGTTTCTCCCGTCGACTGGAGATAAGCCTGTCAACAAGGAGGATGCGGAGGATGAAGTCGCAAGTCATGTGGCCGTCAGTATATCGAATCTGCTTACGGAAAAGGCCTTTTCCCCTTCCGAGATAGCCATCCTCGTCAGGAAGAACAGGCAGGCCCGGCTTATAAGGGAAAAGCTTACGGCATTGAGGATACCATCTGTTATTTGCAGTGATGAGAATGTCTTTGAAAGTGACGAGGCATCTGAGCTCGAGATGGTACTCAGAGCCATTGCCTCCCCGGGCAGGGAGAGATATGTCAGGGCAGCCCTCGCTACGCCCATGATCGGGTTACATGGGGAGGATCTAGATCGTTTCGTCGGTGATGAAGAAGCGTGGGAAAAGTGGCTAGAGAGATTCAGGGGCTACCATGATCTGTGGAAGGATTTCGGTTTCATGAGGATGTTCAGGGAATTCATGGAGGATCTCAAAGTCAAGGCGAGGCTCGCTGCCCTGCCGAGAGGGGAACGGAGGATTACGAACATCATCCACCTCGCTGAGCTGCTGCATAAAGTCTCCGTGGAAGCGCGTTTCGGCATGACCGCACTCCTCAAATGGCTTTTAGAGCAGAAAGGACGAGAGATAGTGGAACACGAGATCCGGCTGGAGAGTGACGAGGATGCCATCAAGATACTCACGATACACAAGAGCAAGGGGCTCGAATACCCGGTCGTCTTCTGCCCATATGCCTGGGACCGTTCAACCATGAAGAATGGGGGTGATCCATTCGTCTTCCACGATAAGGAGAGTTCGGTGTTGACCCTCGATCTCGGTTCCCCGGAGAGAGAGGCAAATCGAATGCTCTCTGAGAAGGAGGCCCTCGCTGAGAACATGCGGATCCTGTATGTGGCCCTGACGAGGGCAAAGGAGCGCTGTTACCTCGCCTGGGGGAGGATCAACGAAACGGATTCGTCATCGCTTGCATACCTCTTCCATAATAATAAAGCGGCTGAGGAACCGAATCCCTCCGCACTGAAGAAGATCAAAGGTCTGAGTGAGGAGGAGATGCTCAGAGATCTCACGAGCCTTGGGAATCCCAACATCAGGATCGAGCCCATGGAGGAGGCACCCATCCTTTATACACCCTACCGGGAAAAGCAGCGCCTAGACTACCGAGTGTTCAAGGGGTTCATCGACAGGTCCTTTGGGATTGTAAGCTTTTCTTCTTTGGTGAAGCAGAGAGAAGAGGAGTTGGATCTTGATGCAGCCGAGGGCAGGGATTTCGAACAGGTACCAGAGGATAGGAGCATATTCGGCCTGCCGAAGGGGGCGAGGACCGGTCTCATGCTCCACAAACTTTTTGAAAGACTTGATTTCCATGCAGCGGGGGATTTCCATGGCCTCGTGACCGAAACGCTCGAAGAGTACGGTTTTGAGAACACATGGCAGAGTGCCGTCTATGATATGGTGGAAAGGGTCCTCAAAGTCTCGCTCTATCCCGGAGGAGAGGAATTCACACTCTCGAAGATAAGTCAAGCGGACAGGCTCAACGAGCTCGAGTTCTATTTTCCTTTGAAATATACCTCCAAGAAGGATCTTACAGCCGTGTTTGAGAGATGCGGACAAAAGGATTTCTCTACCACGATCGAGAACCTGACCTTCGAGCCGGTAAAAGGTTTCATGCGGGGTTTCATCGACATGGTCTTCTCATTCAGGGGGAAATATTATCTTGTCGACTGGAAGTCCAACCATCTTGGGCCGAATATCGAGGATTACGACCCCGACTCTCTCAAAGGTGAGATGAAAAGGGAATACTATATCCTCCAGTATCATATCTATACGCTGGCGCTCCATCAGCACCTGAAGGCAAGGTTGCCCGGATACCGGTACGATGATCATTTCGGCGGGGTTCTATACCTATTCTTACGCGGTGTCGATGCAAGCAGCAATCATGGGGTGTACCGGGCCAGACCTTCCGAAGAGTGCATTGCGTATTTGTACGAAACCCTCATCGGGGAGAGGACGGGGGGACATGGGAGTGTATGAGCGCTACTTCTCCGAGATAGACCATCAGTTCGCCGAGCTCATGACGAGGCTCTCCGGCGCCGAAAGCAAAGACCTCAAGCTTGCGGCATCGCTGCTCAGTAAACACACGCGAGATGGGCATGTCTGTCTCAATCTGAGTTCATTTGCCGGCACTACTCTGGAGGATGAAGCACGGACCCTCTGTCCGGGACTGGAAGAATGGATCCTCGGGCTCAAAGAAAGCAGGGTTGTCGGTTACCCGGGGCATCTGAGACCGATGATTCTCGATGATCACTTCCGGCTCTATCTCGGGCGTTATTTTGATTATGAGCAGAGGATCGCGGAGAGGATACTGTTTCTGAACGGGCAAGGTAAAAACGTTGACAAAGGCATCCTCAAGGAGGGACTCAAACGTCTCTTTCCACGTTTTTTTGATGGAATCGATTGGCAGACGATTGCCGCCGTAACTCCCTTGATAAAAGGATTTAGCGTGATCACGGGCGGACCGGGAACGGGAAAAACGACAACGGCTGCTCGGATCCTGGCCCTGATCCTGGAACAGAATCCGCAAGAGCGCATAGCTCTCTGTGCGCCGACCGGCAAGGCTGCGGACAAGCTGTTGAAGTCGGTCAGCCTTGTCTTGCCTAGTCTTGATTGCCCTGAGGTGGTCAAGTCAGGGTTTCCAGGAGAATCGTTCACCATCCATCGTCTCCTTGGATCAGGATACCGTACTATCTCTTTCAAGTACAATGCACAAAACAGGCTCCCTTATGATGTGGTCCTGGTGGATGAGGCGTCCATGGTGGACCTTGCACTCATGGCCAAACTCTTCGATGCTCTGCATGATTCGGCGCGACTCATACTCTTGGGCGACCGGGATCAGCTGGTCTCCGTTCAAGCCGGGTATGTATTGGGAGACATCTGCGATACGGGCAAAAGCCACGCTTACTCAAGAAGATTTACAGCACAGATGCATGACCTCACCGGCGCTCCTCTAAAAGGTGATGCCGGGGAGGGTTTGCAGGATGCCATAGTCGAGCTGCGGCACAATTATCGTTTCGGCCCTGAAAGTGGAATCGGAAAGCTGAGCATGGCGGTGAATGAGGGGAGTGATTGCCTGGAGATCCTGGCCTCAGAAGTCCATGAAGATATTCGCTTCACCACACTCCCGGCACCGGGGGCGCTCAAGCAAAAGCTCAGGAATGCTGTCATCAGGGGGTACCGTCCCTGTCTTGTGGCCCGCGATTTTCAGGATTGTCTGAACATGTTCGGTACATTTAAGATCCTCTGCGCAATAAGGGAGGGTCCGTATGGAGTACTGGCCATCAATGCACTTGCCGAGAGGATTCTTGCCGAGGCTGGTCTCATTCGGCCTGATAGGCCGTATTATCATGGACGGCCGGTCATGATCACGGTGAACGACTACGGCCTGCGGCTGTTCAATGGTGATGTAGGCATCATCCTCAGGGATCCGGACGATGGACGGCTCTATGCCTGGTTTGAAGGCGCAGAGGAGAGGTCGAGGAGGATACCAGTGGGAAGATTACCTGGGCATGAGACTGTCTATGCAATGACCATTCATAAGAGCCAGGGATCGGAGTTCGAAGATGTGCTCATGATGCTCCCCAATCGGGATTCACGTGTACTGACAAGGGAGCTCGTCTATACCGGTATTACCCGGGCGCGTAAACACCTCGATCTCTGGGCTAGGGATGAGGTGTTGCAAGCCGCCGTGTCACGAAGAATCGAGCGCACCTCCGGACTCAGGGATGCCCTATGGGGCGCTTCTACTATCCATCCCTCTCCCTTTCACCGCTCCTGATCCACGACTTCTCATCGTACCCAATAGACCAGGGAGGCCAATAGCCCGTTGGATTTGGTCGCTCCTGAACAAATGAAGAGGTGCGGCCAAATCCTATGGCCTTGCGGTCTATAATACTGCTGGAGAGTAAAATCAGACGTACCGAAAGCACGCCCTTGGGGGCGATGGTTGTTGATGACCTACTTTACTTCTCCTGGGGAGAAAGGTGTAGGAGAAATTTCCCTCTCCTTCAGCCCCTTGCGGGAAACAGGAGAGGAGGGAAAGGGTGTGGCTCATTTACTTGTCCCTCTGGCGGCCCAGGGAGAATCGCTCTTTAGTTGCTTGAACTTCGGTGCCTCCGTTTCATCGTCATTTCAGGATATGATCTTGATATCTTCGTCATAGAGAGTACGCAAGGTGGCCCCTTTTTCAAAAAGGTGCCACGTCGCATGGATTCCCTGAAATCCTTGACACCTTGCCGCAAAAGCAATAAGGCTGTCATAACATTCGTGGGATGAGGACGATGAAGAAAATCGGCGTTTTTGATTCGGGCATTGGCGGGCTAACGGTCCTCAAGGATCTCATGAACCTGCTCCCGGGTGTGGACATGGTGTATCTGGGTGACAGTGCACGGCTGCCCTACGGCACCAAGTCGTCGAAGACGATCATCCGCTACAGTCTGCAATGCGCTCGATTTCTCGTCTCGAAGGGTATCGACCTGCTCGTCGTGGCCTGCAATACGGCCAGCGCCTATTCCATCGAGGCCCTCAAGGATGAATTACATATCCCGGTGGTCGGGGTGATCGAGACAGGTGCGTGCGCGGCTATCGCCACCGGCGCTGCCAAGATCGGGATCATCGGGACTGCCTCCACGATCAGGAGTGGGGCCTACGAGAAGACCATCAAGGGGCTTAGTCCGCATGTCGAGGTGGTGAGCAGGGCGTGTCCGCTTTTCGTCCCTCTCGTGGAGGAGGGGTGGTTCGACGATGAAGTGACCGAAATGGTTGCGAGGAGGTATCTCTCCGGGCTTGGTGAGGCCGGCATCGGCGCGTTGCTCCTTGGCTGCACGCATTACCCCCTCCTGAAGGGCCTCCTGATGCGGGTGATGAGCAAGGAGGTCCGGATTGTGGATTCCGCCCTCTCCACAGCCACGGCGGTGAAGGACATGTACGGCGATCTGCTCGCATCCAGGAGCGGGGGCAATGTCGAATATTATCTCTCGGATCTCAACCCGAGGTTCGTGGAGTTGGGCGAGATTTTTCTTGGTCATGAAATGAGATATGTATACGAGGTGGATCTTCGTGTATAATGATCGCTTGGTGAAGGGGGTATGAAGTCTGATAAGCTGAGCAGGGTACGCAACATCGGTTTTGTGGCCCATATCGATGCGGGCAAAACTACGGTCACGGAGCGCGTGCTCTTCTATACGGGCAAGATCCACAAGATGGGGGAGGTCCACGATGGCCAGGCCACCATGGACTTTCTGCCCCAGGAGCAGGAACGCGGGATTACCATCACCTCCGCGGTGACGACCTGCCTCTGGAATGATCATGACATCCACATCATCGACACGCCGGGGCACGTGGACTTCACCATCGAGGTGGAACGGAGCC
>CAYGXB010000088.1:0-10672 GCA_964353605.1 uncultured Bacteriovoracaceae bacterium | reverse complement strand
TGTAGTGGCTCGCATGCCCGCCGCCGGTGATGAAGGTCTTGCGGCCGTTGAGGATGTAGAATTCCCCGTCTTTGACGGCGTGCGTCGAAAGCGAGGTCAGATCGGAGCCGGCTTCCGGCTCGGTCATGCATACCGAGACGCTGAGTTCACCCCGGCACACGCCGGGGATGATCGCGCGCTTCTGTTCCCCGGTGCCGAAGAGGTCTATAACCCGCACCGGTCCGACATTGGATTCGAACACCGGCGCGGCGATCATGGGGCTATATTTCGCAAGCTCCTCGACGGCGAGCACGGCGTTGATCCCGGGCTGGCCGCCGCCCCCGTACTCAGGGGAGAGTGTCATGCCGAGAAGCCCCATCTCCACATATTTCGATATCAGGTGATAAGGGAATTCGGCACGCGCATCGGTCTGCTTCGCAAGATCCCTGAAGTTCTCACGTTCACCCATAGTGCGCAGCGTCTCGATCAGCATTCTCTGTTCGTCTGTCAGATTGAAATCCATAGTAACTCCTTTTGCGTGAAATTAGATCATACGTGCCAGTTCATGGAGGGAAGGAAGGGTTTCAAAGCGCATGGTCAGGGCGATGATACTCTCAATCTTTTCCTTATCCCTCTTTCCAGCGAACTCCCGCAGTTTGTCCGCGATATCCGTCACATCCATGGGAACCCGGGGATCGCCCTTGGGGATATCCACCTGCTTTACCAAGGTTTTTCCACTCTGCAGCCGTATGGTAACCCTGCTTGATGTCATTTCAGGATAAACCTTGTTCAGCTCATCGTCCCCCCGTACTGTAACCTTCTTCGAGAGTGCGATGACTGTCGGGTCGGCGATGCGCTTCTCGGTGAGCTGAGTTGGGCCGAGCTTCCTGTCAAGGAGGCATACGGCCACCACATACGGTATGGAGAACTGCGCGGAAACGAAGGAGCCGTTCTCGGGCACCCCTTTCCCTACGGCGATGACTGCTATACCGTAGGTGTCCACCTCGACCGATGCGATATCTTCTATTCGAAAAGCATGTTCTTTGATGATCTCGAGCGTCGCCTGGGCTGCACCATGCGTGTGGCGGCAGGCGGTATAGGGCTTGAAGTAGATATCCATGATCGAGAAGTGCTCGCCGAGTTTGTCGGTGATGCGCTCGCATTTCGGCTCACCCCGCACGGTAATCTGGGTGAAACCGCCCTTGAGAGCCGAGCCTTCGAGCACCTGCGGGCAGCCGGTAATACCCGTTTTGGCGAGACCCGCGGCCATGATGCCGGCGCTTGCCGCCTGTCCGCCTTGGACGATCTTGATGGTGTACCCGCCCATGAGCTGCTCGGCCATGGAGAGTGGTAGCAGGTACCCGGCATTCCCCAGGGCGTTGAGCATGCCTTCTGCGCTCAGCTGCATGAGTTTTGCCGCAGCCGCAGCCGCGCCGAAGGTGCCGCAGGTGCCGGTTGGCAGGAAGCCCGAGAGGGTGTGATACGGGTGCATGGCTGCAGCCGACCGGTTTGCCGCTTCGTACCCCGCCACGATCGCGGCGATGATTTCTTTCCCATTGTTGCTCGATGCCTCGGCCAGGGCAAATGCCGTAGGGATGACCGCGGATACGGGGTGGTTGCCGCCGAAGCGCAGACCATCCTGCGCCTCGATAGCCTCGGCGGTCGTGCCATTGATAAACGCTGCATTCTGGATACCCGTCATGAAACCGCAGCCCAGCGCCGTGGCTTGTTTCTTGCCGCCGAGCGAACGGACATACTTCACTAAGCCTTTCACCGTAGCGAGTTCGAGCGAGCCGTAGATATTGGCGATATAGTCGAGGATACAGAGTTTCGCCTTGTGGGTCACCTCCGGGGAAAGATCTTCGAAAGAGAGTCCTGCGCAGAACTCCGCAAGCATACGTGTGTAGTCCATATCTGCCTCCTTTCGGTTTTATACATACCCGCGCTTCTCATAGATCCTGATCATCCTTGAGGGGTCCAGGATCTCCCGGATCACGCGCAGCTCCTCGGCCGTCGGGGGTTCGGTTTCATGGACGTCGTCCGCCACAGCGAGGTCCCACGGCGTGAGTTTGACCACCTCATCCACTGTGGTATCCGGGTGGTAGGTCGCCAGGTAAGCCACCTTGCTCTGGCAGTCGAAGCGCATCACCGCCTTGTTGGTGATAATGACCTCGGGTCCGGTGTCCGGAGGGAGTCCCCAGTGTTCACGTGCGCCCGGACCGTCGATATACCCTGGCGTGGTGATGAAATCTACGCGCTCGGCGAGGCTGCGCTTGTCATGGAGCGCGATGATAAGGACTTTCTTGGCAAGGGCGCCGATGGGATTTGCTCCGCCGGAGCCGGGGAGCCTCGCCGTGGGGCTGTGGTAATCACCGATGATCGTGGTGTTGATATTGCCGAACTTGTCAATCTGGCTCCCCGCAAGGAATCCGAGGTCCACCCATCCTGCCTGAAGGAACATGCCCATTACCTCGACCAGCCCGCCGATCATAGCGGCACCGGGATTGAGGCATGGGTCACCGACCGAGAGCGCCGGGCGGGCCGGCCGTGCGTCGTACACACCCGACTCCTGCATCATGGTGGCATGGGGGGCATGCAGATGTTTTGCAATGTTGGCCGACATGGTCGGAAAGCCGGTGCCCACGATGACTACGTCCCCGTCCTTGATCTCGCGCGCACCGCAGCACGCCATGAGCTCTGGTTTGATGTAATCATTCGGATGGACACTCATATCAACACCTCCCCCTCAGTACGCATAGGATACGGGATAGCCGTAATCGAACTTGGCTTTGAGCTTCTTGAAATGGGCATACCCGAAGCGCTGGATGTAGTGCTGGAGGTATTCCGTACGGTCCTTGACCCCGAAGACCCATTCGTCGAGGAAGGCCTGGAGGCCCTCGATGGTATTGGACGCCTGCTGGTAGACATAGCCGAAGGAGAAATCCACATCATAAAAGCCCGGCGTGTATCCGGGATGCGCGCCGAACGGCTCCTCCACGACGGCGGCCACCTTGAAATCCGGGACGATCGTCCGCGACGGGTCCTTGCCGATGGTCTCCCGGCTCACGATGCGCTCGCAGCTCACGATCACCTTTTTTGAGGCATTGGCGCCCCACTTGCAGTCCCCGCCGATGCCCCATATCTGGGCGTTGCCGTTTTCGTCTGCCTGTTGTACGTGGATGATGCCCAGATCGGGCTTGAGCGCGGGAACTAAGAGGGTAGGGGTGCCGTCGAAGGGCGACTCGATTACCTTATACTTGTTCTCTCCCATGAAGGCTTTTATCTTCAGAAGGTCGGTGCCAACCATGTCCTTCACCGGCACGAAGGGCATGCCCATGGCGCCTGCCATGAGCATCATGGGGAGCGAGAGGTTGGTGTATTCCTCCACCTCAATCTTGTGCGGGATGCCATTCTCGATCGAGCGCCTATAGCAGCGCGCCAGACCGTATAACCCGAGCGAGATGAAGGTTGCGATGAAGCGCTTCACGCACCCGGCACCGATCATGAGGTCGAAATCATCGGCCGCATTGCTGCGCGTGATGGTTAGATCCCTTCTCCCTTGACGGATGATTTCGTGAATGGCGCTAAAAGGCGGCCGGCAGATGTATCCGCCGATGAAGAGAAAAGCGCCGTCATAAACGTGCTGAGCGACGGCCTCTTGCATGGTCATGACCTTGCTCATCTTTTTCCTCCATGAAAATGATCAACTCACCCATCCCCCCTGAATCCTTAAGGGGGGCTAGACATCGGCCGCAGATGTGGGTCCTTGGCCCCCCCCTTGTGATCAAGGGGGGTGGGGGGGTTGAGCTTTAAAGATCATACTCCGTACGGCTGATGATCTCATTCTGGGCGATCTCGCTCAGTCCCGTGAACTCCGCCGAATACCCGCTTACGCGCACGATGAGGTCACGGTACTTATCCGGGTGCTGCTGCGCGTCCCTGAGGATGGTCGAGTCGAGCATGTTGAACTGCACCTGGGTGCCGCCCTTGTCGAAATAGGCCCTGATGAGTGCCATGAGGTTGTCCGGCTTGATCCTCCTGCCCTGGAAGCGCATGTTGAGGTTGGCGCCGTTGGAAACCCTGACGATGGGAAGCTTGACCACGGAGTTCATTACGGCAGTCGGGCCGGAGCGGGCGTTGCCATTGGTGGGCGTGATGCCGTTGCCAAGGACATCGCCCGCGTTTCTACCGTCGGATGTGGCGCCGGTAAAGGCGCCCATGGCGATGTGGAAGCCGACCGAGAAAATGCCGGGCCAGAAAGCTCCACCACGATAATTCTTATGCTTGGCGAGCACCGTGCAGAAGTGTTCTATAATGCGCGCGGCCATGGCGTCGACCTCGTCGTTATCATTGCCGTACTTGGGTATGCGGTTGAGGAAATAGCTCCGCTTGTCCTCGGCGTCCAGCCAGTCATTCGAGAGCCACTGGGCGAGTTCGGTTATAGTGTATCGCTTTTCATCGAAGATCACTTTTTTAACCGCATAAAGGCTATCCACGACGTTGGCAAAGCCCATGAACTGCACCCCGGTCGAGTTGTAGATCGCGCCGCCCTTGGTAAGGTCGAGGCCCTTTTCCAAGGACCCCTCGACCATGGCCGAGGCGAACGGTGACGGGACCTTTTCGGCGATGGCCCTGTCCAGCGCCTGCATGCCTTTGACCATCTGCGCGATGAAGTGGGAGACCTGGGCGTCGTAGGCGTTCCAGACGTCGTCGAAGGAGACGAAAGCGGCCGGGTCACCGGTCTCGATGCCGGATACATAGCCGAAGATATTGTCGATGCCATTGCTCAGGGCCAGTTCGACGCACTTGATGCCATTGAACTGCACGGCAAAGGTGGAGCCGAAGGTCTTGGCCTGGGCGTTGGGCTCCAGGCACCCCACCACGCCGTAGTCGCGTGCATCCTCCAGGGTGTGCCCGGCCTTGACGAGTGAAGGGACGATGGCGTCGTCATTGAAGAAGTGCATGAGCACGCCATCCCGGCAGTAGTTCACCGCCTTGAGGAAGAAATCGTCAGAAGATTTTGCGCTCAGGCGTACGCCGAAGTTCGGCTGCACCGTGCGCACGTCCGCATAGGCATCGAGACCGATATAGCTGAGCTCGTTAGTGGCATCCTCGCCGTCCCTGCCGATCCCGCCCACGGTCACGTTCTGGGTAGTCTTGCCCTCGGTACCCTCGCCGCCGGGGATGAATGCCTCTTCGAGCACATTCCAGATCTCGTTGGTCTTGATGAAGAGCAGCGCGAGGAGCTCGCGCGCCTCATCGGGGGTAATCCGGCCTGCTAACTTGTCAGCTTTGTAGAAGGGATAGAGGACCTGGTCGATACGGCCGAGCGATATGGAGTTGCCGCCGGATTCAATCTGGGAGATGAGATGGATAAAGTACACGCTCTGCACCGCCTCATGGAAGGAAGTTGCCGGATGTTCTGGAACCCTTCGGCACACCCGCGCGATCTCCTTGAGTTCGGCTGATCGTTCTGCATTTGGTTCCTGTGACGCCAAGGACTCTGCGTGCTCGGCATAGCGGTGTGCAAAACGTATAGCCGCCTTGAGCGAACGGATCACCGCTTCGTAGAAGAGACCCTTTTCGCCTCGCTGCTCGCTTTCCGGCAATGTCCGCAGCCGCTCCTCGGTCTCGGAGATGATGCCCTTAAGCCCCAGCTTGAGCACCTTGGGGTGGTCCATGGTGAAATGGCCGATTCCATAGGTGATCTCGAGCATCATGGTGAAAATGTACTTGTCCATGTCCGCGGTGACGTCCTCGGGCAGGAGCTCCTCGAGGCGTTCTTCCACAGTCCTGCCTTGCCAGAATGGGAGGATCTTCTCCCGCAGCTCGTCTTTTTCCTCCTCGGTGATGAGGGCGCACTGCAGCACGCGGCGGTCGAAATTGTCTTTATCCCACTCGATCCAGCGCGACTTGTTCTCCGGAAAGAGCGGTGCGCCCTTGAGCTTGCTCGTTCTGCATCCCACGATGAGCTCGTCTTCACGGATAATGACGCTGATGTGGTTCAGGATGTAATCGAGGGCAGAGCTCATACGGATAAGCGGGTTTTCGTCCCAGTGCTCGCTCATAGCCTGGGTGAGATAGCGCGTCCGCTCTATGCAGACCTCCTGTGGAGCGTTGATGATGCGGTCCCTGAGCCGGCCGACCCGACCCTGGGGGACAAGTGGAAGAGCGGCTTTCTGTATCTTCATGACATCCTCCTTAATCCTCCAGCGGCGAAAAACCAAACCCCTCATCCCCCCGCGTCATCAGGGGGATTAGACGTCCTGAGCTCTATCCCTTTTTTATACCTTTATATCCATGAAGTTGACAAGGATCATGTCGCGCAGCTTCTGCGGCAGGTAGTGGTTGAGGGTCAGGAAGAAGGCGCTCTGGAAATCGATTTGGTAGCGGAGCTTGGGATTTTCGCACTGGAGCACGCGGACGATCTTTTTAGCCGCATCGATAGGATTAGGCGCCGTCTTGATGAGCTCGTTGTCCCGGGCGATAAAACGCCTCACCCTTTCCCGGTACGGGGAACCTTCCGGCGGAAGCTTATGAATCTTGGCCGCAAACGAGGTGGATACCTGGGCCGGTTCGATGATCGCACAGCGGATGCCAAACGGCTCCACCTCGAGGCGGAGCGAGAGCATCATACCTTCGATGGCGAACTTGGTCGCCGTATAGATGGACTCGAAGGGGAAGGGGATCTGGCCTACGAGCGAGGACATGGCGATGAGCTTCCCGCCGCCTTGGGTGCGCAGCGAGGGGATGAAGGCCTGGAAGATGGCCGCGGCACCGATGACATTGATCTCGAAGCACTTGAACGCCTTCTCGAGGTCGATCTCCTCGAAGGGACCGAAGAAGCCGATGCCCACGTTCGAAAGCACGGTATCCACCCGGCCGTACTTCTTGAGCACAGCGTCGCGGAATGCCAGGATACCTGGGCGGTTAGTAATGTCGAGTGGCATGAGAAAATGATCTCCGCCCAAGTCTTTGAATTCCCCCGTGAGCGTCTCGATGCCCTTGGCGTCGACATCGAATCCCGCAATAGAGTTACCCGCAGAGGCGAGCATTTTGGCGACCTCACGCCCCATGCCGTCGGCACAACCAGTAATGACCACTACCTGTCCCATAAACAATCCCCCCCTTACATTTTCTTCCCGCAGGCATGCTGCCTGGCAGGTTTATCTTGCATGTCGAGAAATTTGGTTACTGTACCACGCCTTCATCTGCCGCATCGATGCCCGGAAATCGGGATAGATGAGCTTATAGCCGGTCTGCTTGAGTTTGGTGTTATCCACAACATAATCGTAGTAGAGGTACTTCACGGCATCGAACTCGAGGTCCGGGATCTTCCCCTTCCTGGCCGAGACAGCACCATCGATCTTGGCAGCGATCTTCACGAGCCAGAGCGGAAGGTGGATTTTGGCAGGCTTCGTCCCGAATGCCTCGGCGGCCAGCGCCAGGGCCTCCTCAATGGTAGGATTTGTATCTTCGGCCAGGTTATACGCCTGGCCCACCGCACCGTCGATGTGGGAGAGATATTCCACGGCGGCGGCAACGTCTTCGGCGCGGATGTTCGACAGGAGCTGGGAGCCGCTCCCCGGGATGGCGGTGATGGCTGTCGGCCGTGAGAAGGCCTTGCCCGCTCCGTCGTTGCAGCGCGGGCCGTATACGGTACAGGGGCGTGTAATGATTGCCGGGAGCCCCTCGCCGATCCTGCGCCATACGAAGTCCTCGCCGGCGCGCTTGCTCTTTCCATACGCATCCTGCGGGTCGCGGGGGCTATCCTCTCTAAAAGGCTTTCCCTGGTAGTAACCATAAACGCTTGTGGAACCGACGTGCACGTAGCGCTTTACACCGGCATCCAGCGCGAGCTTGGTAATGCGCTCCACCCCGAGCACATTGGTGGGATGGAGCTTTTCGTAGGGAGTGGAAAAGTTGCAGATCGCCCCTAGGTGGAAGATTCGGTCCACACCGCCTTTGAAGAGCAGAGAGAGCGTTTCCGGCTGAGTGAGATCAGCCGCGACGTACTCCACGCCGAGCTGGTCGAAGAAGGCGATGTCCTTTCGCGGTCGGGCGGTAGCCCTGACCCTGACCCCTTTGGATACGAGGTATTCTACGAGATGGCTCCCCATAAAGCCTGCCGCGCCCGTGACAAGAGTGATTCCGTCGAATTCCACTGCTTAGCACCTCGCTTTCTTTACATTATATTAAGGGGCAACGCTTAAAATAGCGCACCTGCCTCCATATGCAAGTCCTTATCAGCGCTCTCCCTGATCTCGCCCCTCACCCGGTAGAGCCACCGGAGGAACATCTCGTTGAAGTTCAAACCCAGTTCGGCGATCATGCGCACATACATGCCCTGTTTATCCCAGCGGGGGAGATTCCGCTTGCGGTGGATAAACTGCTGCTCGTAGAATTGGATCTGTTCGTCGATGATCCTAAGGGCATCCACTTTGTCACCAAAGCCGAAAAAGATGAAGCGCATGAGGAACGGGTCTCTCAGAAGCATTTGCTTTTCCGGGGAGTTCGTGAGCCAGGTCCTGAAGTCCTGCTTGCCCTTATCCGTGATGGAGTAGAGCTTTTTGTGCGGGGCGCCGCTCGAGGAGGGAACCACGTTGGCGAGGGTTATGAGACCTTCATCCACCAGGGCTTTGAGGGTATTGTATATCTGGCCGTAGTTGACCGTCCACATATACCCAAAGTTATTCTCGATGTGGTCCTTGATCTGGTAGCCGTGCATGTCCTTGTAATGGAGCAGACCGAGCACTGCATACTTAATGGACATGGTCACCCCTTTTTGCGATACCCATTCCCGCACACCACGATCTATAATCTAAGTATATATATGAAAAGTATATAGTCAAGAGGAAAATTTCATTGCTCTGGGTGGTAGTCCGTGCAGGGGAAAACCAATTCAACGGTATCAGAAAAGCTTTCGATGATCGATTCACAGGCTATCTTCAGGAGTTTCATCACTCGTACTGCTCGATCAGCTTCGCTGCGATGACCCCTGAGGATATGGTCGTAGGGACGCCACCGCCGGGATGCGTGGACGATCCAGTCAGGTAAAGACTTTGGATGCTTTTTGAGCGAGCAGAGGGTCGAAAGATAGCTGCAGCGGACAAATCCTGCTGGAAGGCGTAAATCGCACCTTCGGGCAGAAGGAGTCGCCGTTCGAAATCGAGCGGTGTGGCGCATTCCACCACCTTGATATGGTCCATGAGACCCGGCACAGCAAATGTGTCCAGATAGCGTAAGGTCCGCTCGATGAAGCGCGGTTTTTCCTTGTCCCAATCGGTGCCTGCCAGGTGATAGAATCCCTCTGGAATAAGGTTGAGAACGTGATGACCGGCGGGGGCCAGGGTAGGATCGGCGTGTGAGGACCAGCAGATCAGCCCGAAGTTCTCCTCCGGCAGGCGTCCTTGCTCCACGTTCTCCCGCCAGTACCTGTTCACGCCATCCGGCGTGATGGCGATGATGTTGTGATGCGACTTAAGTGGCGGCGTATAGTCCACCCCGACGTAGATCATCGGTACGGCCTTGGAGTATCGGTAACTCTTGATCCCGATGCGCGCCAGCGCCGGAAGGTGATCTGCACCGATCATATCAAGGTAGAGCGTACGGGCGTTGATGTTGGATACGATAACCCGGGCCGTGATCTCGGTTCCATCGGCCAGTACCACACCATGGGCGCGGCGATTGCGCACCATTACCCGTTTGACCCGCGCGTTTAAGCGCAGTTCCATCCCCAGCTTCTCTCCTACACGCCGGAATGCCTCCGGGATTTGAATCATGCCGCCCCGCGGATAGTAGATGCCCATATGCTCGGTGTAGGGGATAAGGGCAAACGCCCCCGGGATGACGGCGGGGGGATGGCCGAAGTAGAGCGACTGGTAACCCATGGTTTTCAGGACGCGCTCGTCCTTGAAGTAACTTTGTATGACATCCTGGTAACTGTGCAGGAACAGGGGCAGAAACTTGAGCAGGCGCCGGTCCTTCTGGGCCATGCGGAGCATATCGCCCATGGTGTCCGCCGGCTCGGTGAAGAAGGTGTCCAAGGCAACCTCGACAAACTCTGCCATGTAGGCCACGAAGTCATACCAGCGTTTGCCGTCCTCGGCCGATAGAGAGGCAATTACCTCAGCGGTTCCGTCAATGGAGAGCGGGTAGGTGATGCGGCTCCCATCCCGATCGATGATAGTCATAACAGGGTCGCAGGAAATCAGGTCCACTTCCTTTTGAAAGGTTGTACCGAGCATCTCGAAGGCGATCTCGATACCGCGGATCACCTCCACGATGGAAGCGCCCACATCGAAGTGGTAACCGTCCTTCTCGAAGGTGGAACAGCAGCCGCCGATACGTTCACTCTGCTCCAGGATCAGGACGCTGCGCCCCTGTTTAGAGAGGAGAGCCCCTGCAGTCAAGCCGCCGTTGCCTGCACCGATGATAATGACATCATAATCCGCCATGACAACCCTCCTTCGGATCAGTTCATAAGGAGGCATGCCTGCGCAGTATGAACGATCCATTCCTCTCGCGAATCTAGTAGATAAACGAATGCACCGGCAAGTCAACCGGAAAGATATATAAGCCAGCAAACTGGCTGCGACCCGCTTAAAAACCATTGTAGGTAATCCCCCGGCTCTGCCGGGGGACTCACAGAGTTTGACATATACGGGAGTAAGAGAGAGCCTTCAACTGTGAA
>CAYGXB010000087.1:0-10678 GCA_964353605.1 uncultured Bacteriovoracaceae bacterium | reverse complement strand
CATGACATCCACATCATCGACACCCCGGGGCATGTGGACTTCACCATCGAGGTGGAACGGAGCCTGCGGGTTCTGGACGGCGCCGTGATGATCCTCTGCGGGGTCGGTGGGGTTGAGGCGCAGACTGAGACGGTCTGGCAGCAGGCACGCAAGTATGAGGTCCCGACCATCGCTTTCGTCAACAAGCTCGACCGGCCCGGGGCGGATTTTGCCTTGGTGCTCGCGCAGATCGAGAAGCGCCTGGAGATCAAGCCGGTCCCCATCCAGATCCCCTTTTATGATGGGGATGTCTTCAAAGGGGTAGTCGACCTCATCAAGATGAAGACCTGTGTTTGGAACGAGGACGACCAGGGGGTAAAGTACAGCCTATTCCCTGTAGATGGGGATCTCCAGGCAGCGGCGGAAAAGGAAAGGGAGCGCATGTTGGAGAAGCTCGCCGATGTGGAGGATGCCGTCATGGAGCGCTACCTCGCCGGAGACCTCGAAGATGAAAAAATCATCAAGGCTTCCCTCCGCAAGGCGGCCATCGCCAACAAGATCCTGCCCGTACTCTGCGGCGCGGCGCTCCGGAACAAAGGGATCCAGCCCCTCATAGATGCCGTGATCGACTATCTTCCCTCTCCCCAGGAGGTCAAGCCCCTCATCGCGCACGTCAGGGGTACCGGCGACCTCCTGCGCATCGAGCCTAACCCGAATGGTCCGCTCATCGCCTACGTTTTCAAGGTGTACATGGATGAAGGGCGGCGGCTCGTCTACCTGCGGATCTACTCCGGGGAGATCCATGTCGGGGATGAGGTCATCAATACGACCCGGGGCGGGACCGAAAAGATCGCACGGCTCTTTCAGATGCACGCCCATCACAAGGAGCGCATCGAAAAGGCCGTCGCCGGAGACCTCGTGGCCGTCGCCGGGCTCAAGGATGGGGTCACCGGTGACACCCTTGCCATCGGCTGCGAAAACATCGTCCTCGAGCCGATCGATATTCAGAAGCCGGTGATATCGGTGGCCATCGAGCCGAAGAGCGGCGGCGAGGCCTACCAACGACTCATGACCACCTCGCAGAAGCTTATGGAGGAGGATCCGACGCTCAAGGTGAACGAAGACCCCGAGACCGGACAGATCATTCTGGCCGGCATGGGCGAGCTCCATCTCGAGATCGCCGTTGACCGGCTCAAAACCGACTTCGGCGTGGACATCAACGTCGGCAATCCCCAGGTCCTGTTCTGCACGAGCATCCAAGAAACTGCCGAGGTGGACATGCTCTTCGAGAAAAAGCTCGGTGAAGTCATGCATTCCGGCCGTGTTGAGATTCTCCTGGCCCCGAACAGACGCGGTGAAGGGAATAGATTCAATATTATCCCCTCTATAGACGATGAGATGAAGGGGCACACTATGTTGGGACTCACTGAAGCATGCCTTGCGGACCCTGTGTACGGCTATGAAGTGGTGGATATTGCCGTGACGGTCAGGAAGGTTATGATAGATGACAAGGCCACGGGCCAGGGGATGAAGATCGCCGCGCAGTTGGCGGTACAGGATGCCCTGAAGAAGGCAGGCCCTGTGATCCTCGAGCCCATCATGGAACTGGAGGTCATGGTACCGGAGGAATATGTTGGCGATGTCGTCGGTGATTTAAGCGCCAGAAAGGCGGGTATCGAGGGGGTCCTGATCAAAGGTAAGTATCATGCTATAAAAGCCTATGTCCCGCTTTCCAGGACCTTCGGATATTCCACCCAGTTGCGATCCTTGAGCAGGGGCAGAGGGAGTTTCAATATGCGGTTCTTGAGATATGATAGGGTGTGAGGTCTAGTATGCTGAAGCGCTACCAGTGGCTCATTCACCTCGGGATAATTACGGTCTTTATCTGGGTCATAGTCGGGATCGTCATGAGCATCACGGGTTATGTGCTCTATGAGCTTCCGAAACCTGCCAAGCAGCCCGAGATCTCTGTCGAAACGCAACGGAAGCGGCTAAAGGAGAAAGCATATTATGATCTGATCAAGACACGGGATTTATTCAAGGTGGAGTTACGGGGACCGGTGAGCGGCGTCGGCCCGAAAGAGGATACGGTGCGCCCGATTGCCGAGATGGGCATCAGCCTCAAGGGAACCATATCCGGGCCGGTTGAGATTGCACGGGCCATCATCGAAGAGAAGGGCAAGCAGCAGCTCTACCGGGTCGGGGACGAGATCATGGGCGCCAAGGTCCTGGCCATCTTCAGAAACAAGGTCATCATGGATGTGAACGGCCTGGAACAGATGCTCGTGCCGGAAGAGCCCGGCGCGAAGAAGGGCAAGGTTGCATATTCCACCAGCGCCAGGGGCATGTCCAGCGCAGTCCCGCCGGGGTTGTCCGGAGGGGCTGCTGGTATGACGACTGTCATGCAGAACATGGAGCAGTTCCTGGGCAATTCGCGGGTCGTGCCGTACTACAAGGGCGGCGAGCCTTACGGGTTCAGGTTGAGCAACGTGGAGGATGACTCCCCGGTCTTCGCCTTCGGCGCCCGGTCGGGGGATATCATCCGGTCGGTGAACGGGATACGGGTGCGGACTCCTGAGGAAGCCTTCATGGCCTACCAGGGGCTCCAGAATCAATCCTCCGTCCAGGTGGAACTCGAACGGAGCGGCTCCTCCCTGACGGTGAACCTGCCGTTGAAGTAGGGGGAACACGAGAGGCAAGGGAGACATGTTCGAAAAATTCTTCGGACTCACTGAGAATCCATTCAATCTGACCCCTGATCCCAAATACCTCTATCTCTCTGAGGTCCATAAGGAGGCCATTGCCCACCTCCGCTACGGGATCAATGAACGCAAGGGGTTTGTGCTCATCACCGGCGAAGTGGGCGCCGGGAAGACCACCATATGCCGGGCCCTGCTGTCAACCCTCTCGAGCCAGACCCGCACGGCCCTCATCCTCAACCCTTCGCTCTCGGATATCGAACTGTTGCAGACCATCAACCAGGAGTTCGGGATACCGGCGACGTATGCCTCCAAAAAGGCCCTCCTCGATGAGCTCTATGCCTTCCTGCTCAAGGTCAGGGCTGAGGGGGAGAATGTGGTGCTCATCATCGACGAATGCCAAAACCTCGCGCCGGATGTCCTGGAGCAGATCCGCATGCTCTCTAACCTGGAAACCGAGAAGGAGAAGCTCCTCCAGATCATCCTGATCGGTCAGCCCGAGCTGAACGCTATCCTCGCCTCGCCGTACCTGCGGCAAATCAACGACCGCATCGTGCTCAGATATCATATGGGGATGCTTTCCCGTGCGGATACAAGGGATTACATCGCCCACCGGCTCATGATCTCGGGGTCTCATGGGGATATCAAGTTCATGGCGCAGGCCATCCGCCGCATATACCAATACTCGAAAGGGCTCCCGCGGAGGATCAATGCGCTCGCCGAACGGGCGCTGCTTATCGCCTTCCTCAAGGGAACGCGCAAGATAAACGGGCCTATCGTCGTCTTGGCCATCAGGGAACTCAAAGGCGAGTACGAACGCGATCATACCTACCGCAAGTTTCTGATTCCCTTATCCGCAGCCTGCGCCATCGTCTTTTTCCTCCTCATTCTTTGGAGACCGAACCTCTCCGGGATCCTGGGAGAAAGGAACGGGATTGCCAAGACGAACGATCTCCAAAAACAGCGCAAGGAATTCCTTATCGTGAGGGACGACTGGATCATCGGGGATTACGATACCTCGCTTGCTCTCTTGTATCAGCTCCCGGGCGCACAGAGCGGGACCGGGACTCTGAACCTCCATCCCGCTCCGGAATACTTGCAGAACATCGACCGGGCGTTCATCGCCTCGGTCGCGGGAGGGTATTGCGTCATCCACCATGCCGGACCGGAATCCGTCTGGGTGATCGCCCGGGACAAGGCCTTGCTCGAGCTGCCGCTCAAAAAATTCAGTGAGATCTATAAATGGAATATCATGGCACGCTTCCCGCGGGGCGGGACAACCGAAATATACCGTCTGGCGCATACCGGCGAGCGGGTAAAATGGCTGCAGACGATTCTCAAGGAGCGCGGGTATTTCGAGATAGAACCCGACGGCATTTATGGAGTCGAGACCGCCTCCGGCATCGAGCGGCTGCAGGAGACCTACGGACTCAAACGCGACGGCGTTGCCGGCGTTGAGACCCTGGAACTGATAAGGATCCTGGAAAAGACAAGGACTGAACGATGAGCTCGATTTATGATGCATTGCAGAGGCTCCAGGAAGACGGCAAGGCGTCTGTATACGCCCCTATGCATGCTGAAGCAGGGAAACGGGGGAGGTTCTGGATGATCGTGATCGGCGCCGTCGTCCTTTCTTCGGCCTCCACCGCTCTTATCTACAGCCACTGGATGGAAGACAAGCCACCGCAGGTGCCCAGGCAGGCGCCTCCATCGGTGACCAACGCCCCTGCAGCTCAGGCCCGGAGGCTAGATCCTGCCTGGTTGTTCGCCCAGGCAGAGGAGCAAAGAATGGCCGGGGACAGCCAAAAGGCCATTGAACTATACGTAAAGGCCTTGCATCTTGCCCCGGACCGTAATAAGGATGCGTATGTACGCTTGGGCACCCTGTACTTTGAGCAACAGGATTACGAGAAGGCCTCCCTCACCTATCATGCTGCACTCAAGTACTTTAAGAACGATGCCGTGCTCCTGAACAACATGGGCGGGGTGCTCCTGGCAAAGGGCGATACGGATGGCGCCATCGGGTATTTCAGGCTTGCCAGCAACTGCTCAAAGGATTATGTGGAGCCTGTATACAATCTGGCATGCGCCTATGCAAGGAAGGGAGACAAGACTATGGCATTGAGCGCCTTGAAAAAGGCCTTGAGCATGCATCCCGATGTGAAGCTCTGGGCGGAGAAAGATCCGGACCTTGAAGTCCTGAAAGATGCATGGTCCATGAAAGATACAAGTAAGGGGGAGAAATGAAGACGGTAAGGGTATTCATATTGGCTGTGCTGTTTTCATGCCTTGCTGTAGGCTATAGCTTCGCGGTGAAGATGGTGGAGGATCGGACCCCCACCCAGGCCGCACCGCCTGAGATGAAGGCGAGAGCGGGAGGCGAAAAGCAGGCGGGTGAACAGACAGCAGAAAAACCGGAAACCCTGGAGACAAGCAAGAAAAAGCCCCGCAACGCCAAGCAGGTCTCTGCGACCGAGGAGACGGCGACGAAGACGAGCAAGAGCGCCCAGTATGTCACCATGGATTTCGACGGGGTTGACATCACCATGATGATCAAGTTCATCGCCGACCTTACCAAGAAGAACTTCATCGTGGGCGATAACGTCTCCGGCAAGGTGACGGTGATCTCGCCGCGCAAGATGTCCATCGACGAGGCCTACAAGGTGTTCGAGAGCGTGCTCGAGGTCAACGGCTTCAGTACGATCCCCATGAACGGCGTGATCAAGATCGTCAAGTCCTCCGATGCCATGACCAAGGGCATCGAAACGAAGATGGGGGCGACGGTCTCCAAGGTCGACAAGCTCGTCACCCAGATCATACCGCTCAAGTTCGCGGACGCCGAGGACATGAAGAACCTTCTGACCCCGCTTATCTCCAGGGGGGCATCCCTGATCCTCTCCTATCCCCAGAGCAATATCATCATTCTGACCGACTCTCTTTCCAATATCAAGAAGGTGCTGGACATCATCAAGATCCTTGACGTGGCTGGCTTCGCGCAGGATGTGAAGATCATCCATCTCGCCTACGCATCCGCCAGCGATCTGGCCGCCAAGCTGAATCAGATTCTCACCGGCGGTGCGGGTGAAGCGGGGGCGCGTGCCATGGCACGCCGTATGCCCGGTGGAGTCGCTGGAAAGGAGGCGCCCAAGATCATCCCTTATGAGCGCACCAACGCGCTGATCGTCATGGCTTCCTCCCAGGACATGAAGGAGATCGAAGACCTCGTGCAGCAGCTCGACATCCCGACCCCGAGCGGGAAGGAAGATATCCATGTCTACTATCTCCAGCACGCCAGTGCGGAAGAGGTGGCCAAGGTTCTGAGCGGCATTCCGGCCCCCACCAGCCCCGAGGCGACCCCTGCCCCGGGCACCCCGGCGGTGGCTAGGACAACGACCACGACGCAGCAGCAGAACTTCAAGATCTCCCCCGACAAGGCCACCAATTCCCTCATCATCTTCGCGGATCCCTATACCTACAACAATGTCGTGGAGACCATCAAATACCTCGACATCCCCAGGAAACAGGTCTACGTGAAGGCTTTCATCATGGAGGTGAAGACCAACAAGGACTTCAAGTTCGGGGTCGAGTGGACCGCCTTCGAGGATTTCAAATATGACCACGGCGAAAAGACCGGCGGTGTCCTCGTCCGTACGGGGACCAGCTTCGTCACCTCCCCGGCCGATCTACCGGCGGGGCCGCTGCTGGGCGTGATCGGCCAGGCCATCACCATCAACAAGGGCGGGGCCGAGATCACCTTCCCCAATATGACCTCGTTCATCACTGCCATGGCCAAAGACACGGATGTGAATGTCATCTCCACCCCGCAGATCATCACTATGGACAACAAGCAGGCCGAGATTAAGGTCGGCGCAAACATCCCCTATATCACCAAGGAAGACACGGACGCTACTAACATCAACCGCACCGTGCGCACCTATGACTACCGCGACGTCGGCGTCACCCTCAAGCTCACCCCGCAGATCAACCAGCACGGTAACGTGCGTATGGAAATCTTTCAGGAGATCACCACCCTGGTGCCCGGCCAGGGGGCAGGGGAATTCGCACCGACGACCCTGAAGCGCTCCGCTACGACCACCGTCACGGTCAAGGACGGCACCACCATGGTCATCGGCGGACTCATCGGCGAGACCCTTACCATGGGGAACACCCGCGTCCCCGGACTCGGCAGCATCCCCATCCTGGGATATCTCTTCAAGACCGTATCCCGGAACAGAGAGAAGACCAATCTCTACATCTTCCTGACACCGGCCATCATCGACACCGAGGAGAAGGCAGGCGCTCTCTATCGTGAAAAATACGGCGAGGTCAAGTACATCGAGAAGATCTTTGACAAGGACAAAAAGAAAAAAGACAAGAGTGCTCCGTCCGAAGGCAAGGACGTGAAGCCGGAAGAGGGCAAGAGCCAGATGAAGCCGGCAGAGGAGAAGCCCGAAGCAAAGCCGCAAACGCCGAACCCGGAAGAGAAAGCGGGAGAACAGCAAACTGGCAACCCGGCTAGCGATTTGAAGACCGATATGAGCGCTCCGGTGGCAAACCCGGGGGATAAACCGCAGGTATCAACCCCGGCCGCCAAAACAGGCGAGGTGAAAGGCGATGAAAATCTCCAGCCTTGAAGAGGCGCTCCGCTCCCAGAATCTCGTGGATGAAGCCTCTCTGCAGAAGGCCCTATCCCTCCAGCGGGAGAAGGGGATCTCGTTCAAGGATGCCCTCGTCAATACTGGCATCTTGAGCGACATCGATGTCCTCAAGGCCCTTTCCCGGCAGTGGAACATCGAATTCATGCATATGCTCGGCGACCTGGAGGTGGATCCCATCGTCCTTGATAAGCTCCCTGTCACTTTCCTGCGCCGGTACAACATGGTGCCCATCAAATGGCAGGACGAAACCCTCGTTGTGGCCGTAAATGACCCCCTCGAGCAGGAGCCCCTGTTCGATATCAGCCGCACGCTCGCCGCCAAGGACATCAAGCGCGTGCTCGCCACACGGCAGGAGATCCACTCCGCCATCAACCGCCTCAACGAGATGAAGAACGAGAGTGCCCAGGACATTGTCAAGGACATGGAGGAGGAAGAGGTAGACATCCTCCACGATCTGGAGAACATTCAGGACATCACGGTCATGGAGACTGACGCCCCCATCATCAAGCTCGTCAACCGCATCATGGTGCAGGCCTTCCGGGAGCGGGCCTCGGACATCCACGTAGAGCCATTTCCATCAGAGGTCAAGATCCGCTTCCGCGTAGACGGCATCCTCCACGACGTCCTGCCTCTGCCCAAGCGCATCCAGTCCGCCGTCGCCTCGCGCATCAAGGTCATGGCCAACCTCAACATCGCCGAGAAGCGCCTCCCCCAGGATGGCCGCATCGGTATCAAGCTCGGCGACCACTCGGTCGACTTACGCATTTCGACTGTACCGACGGTCAATGGAGAACGGGTGGTCATGCGCATTCTCGACAAGTCCTCGATCCTCATGGGCCTCGAAGAGCTCGGCTTCTATCCGGACGATCTCCAGATCGTGGCCAGACTCCTCAAACAGGAGCACGGCATCGTCCTTGTAACCGGACCCACAGGAAGCGGCAAGACCACCACCCTCTACTCCATGCTCAGCCGCATCAACTCCCCGGACAAGAACATCCTTACCATCGAGGACCCCATCGAATACCAGCTCAAGGGCATCGGCCAGATCCCGGTCAACACCAAGGTGGGCGTCACCTTCGCCTCGGGCTTGCGCTCCATCGTTCGCCAGGACCCGGACGTCATCCTCGTGGGCGAGATCCGCGACCTGGAGACGGCCGAGATCGCCATCCAGTCGGCGCTCACCGGACACCTCGTTTTCTCCACCCTGCACACCAACGATTCGGCCACGGCCGTCACCCGCCTCATCGACATGGGCATCGAGCCCTTCCTCGTCACCTCCGCGGTGATCGCCATCATGGCCCAGCGGCTTGTGCGCAAGATCTGCAACGACTGCCGCCAGAAATACTTCCCCGAGGACGAGAGTCTCATGGAACTGGGCCTCACCAAGAACATGCTCCATGCGGACGGCTACCTCTACCGCGGCGCGGGCTGCCTGGAATGTCTCAACACCAGCTACAAGGGACGCACAGGCATCTATGAGATCCTCGTCATGAGCGACTCCATCAAGACCACCATCCTCAAGACCTCGGACTCCAACATCATCAAGCGTCAGGCCATCGGCGAGGGCCTGCACACCCTCAGAGAGGACGGCGCGCGCAAGGTCGGGAAAGGCATCACGACCATCGAAGAGGTCCTGCGCGTTACCCAGCAATGATGGCCAGATAATCCCTCAGTCATGAAGAGAACCTTAAAATCTGAATCCTCCCGACCCCCCTTGGTTTCAAGGGGAGCGGCGGATGTCTAGTCCCCCTGAAGACTTAAGGGGATGGGGGGGGGGTGAGGTTTTCAGGCTTTATTCATGAATAAGGCATGACATGGCCAAACAGAAACGCATATACAGGTGTACGCTCTGTGGGGGAACTTCCGAGAAGTGGATGGGCAAATGCCCGAGCTGTAGTGAATGGAACACCCTCGAGGAGGACCTCCTTGTCGAGACGAACCCGGCCCAGGCAGTAACCGCCCGCGAGAGCGTCGCCACCCCCTTCGACGACATCGTTGGCCTCGAAGTTTCGCGCATACCCACCCGCATCGAGGAGCTCGATAGAGTGCTCGGCGGCGGCGTAGTGGACGGGTCCTTCGTGCTCGTGGGCGGGGACCCCGGCATCGGCAAGTCCACCATCATGCTCCAGATGGCCCATAATCTGGCTCAATCCGGGATGAAAGTCCTCTACGTCAGCGGCGAGGAGTCCGCCGTGCAGCTCAAGATGCGCGGGGAGCGCCTGGGCGTCCAAGGCAAGGACATTCTCGTTCTGCCCGAGGTCATGCTGGAGCGCATCCGCGAGCAGATCACCGCGCATGCTCCCGACCTCATCGTCATTGACTCCATCCAGTCGGTCTTCACTGCTCAAATCGATGCCCCGCCCGGCAGCGTCTCCCAGATCCGCCACAGTGCAGGCGTGTTCATGAGCATCGCCAAAGGCTTGGGTACCCCGGTCTTCATCACCGGCCACGTCACCAAGGAGGGCTGGATCGCTGGCCCCAAGATGCTCGAACACATGGTCGACACCGTGCTTTACTTCGAAGGCGACTCCTCCGGCGCCTACCGCGTCTTGCGTGCAGTCAAGAACCGCTTCGGCCCCTCGGGCGAGATCGGCATCTTCGAGATGAAGTCGAGCGGCCTCCAGGAGGTCAAGGACCCTTCCGGCATCTTCATGGGCCTGGGCGGCAAGCTGCCCGGCAGCGCGGTCATGGCCACCATCGAGGGCAGCCGCGTCTTCGTGGTCGAGGTCCAGTCGCTCGTCAGCCGCACCACCTTCTCCATGCCGCGCCGCATCTCCATCGGCATCGATGCCTCGCGTCTCTCTGTACTCCTTGCCGTCATGGAGAAGCGCACCGGCATGTTCCTCTCCGGCTCGGACGTGGTGGTCAACGTCGCCGGCGGCATTAAGGTCGTCGAACCCGCCGTGGACCTCTCGGTTGCCATGGCCGTGGCCTCCAGCACGATCGACAAACCCCTGCCAGGGGGGCTCATCTGCATCGGCGAGATCGGCCTCAACGGCGAGCTGCGCATGGTCACCCAGATGGAGCTGCGCATCAGGGAGGCCATCCGCCTGGGCTTCACGAGCGCCCTCATCCCCAAGGGCAACGCCGAGGCTTTGAAGGAAATCAAGGGCATTAAGCTCATCCCCATCGAACACCTGACCGAAGCCCTCGGCCTCATCAAGAAAGGATCAAGCTAAGATCTAAAGATCATTCCCCCCGACCCCCCTGAGTCTCCAGGGGGCCAGAGCTTTCGGGGAGGAATGGGCGTGGGTGCCAAGGACAATTGCGGTATGGGTGCTGGGTCATGCTGGGTCACTTCGACGCGATCTTCACTGCGTGAAGGCTCGCGCCGAAGTCGCA
>CAYGXB010000086.1:0-10780 GCA_964353605.1 uncultured Bacteriovoracaceae bacterium | reverse complement strand
TTTGTCGCCAACAAAGGCGACCTTTCAGTGGATGTCTTCTATGTGGTGAACGGTGAAGGCGAGAAGATAGAAGGACCCGCAGAACAGAAGATGCTTGCCGAAAGGATATATGAAGCCTTAAAGTAATTCACCCCTCCAGCCCTCCCAGGTCCACAAGAGGCCTTGGGGGCAAGGACTCTGGTGTTCGTCCGCCCCCCCATGCTAGAGGGCTGGAACAGGCGAAAGGCAAAACGAGTAAGGCTCTTCCGCCTCGTAGATGGAACGGAGAGAGTAGGGAAATTTGATGGAAATTATGAAAACAATGTTCTACATGAGTGGCGGAAGGATACAGGTATGCTGAGCAAAAGAATCATTGTGTGTCTCGATGTGCGGGAGGGGAAGACCACCAAGGGGATCAAGTTCCAGGGGAACGTGGACATCGGCGACCCGGTCGAGATGGCCAAGGAGTGCTACGAGCAGGGGGCGGATGAGCTCGTCTTCTATGATATCACGGCCTCATCGGACAAACGCGACATCATGATCGATGTCGTCGACCGCGTAGCGCGGAACATCTTCATCCCGTTCTCGGTGGGCGGCGGTATCCGCACGGTGGATGACATGTACCGCGTCCTGAACGCCGGAGCGGAAAAGATCAGCGTAAACAGCGCCGCAGTCCTGAACCCCGAGATCATCTCCCAAGGGGCGCGGATATTCGGCAGCCAGTGCATCGTGCTGGGCATGGACGCCAAGTATGTTGGAAAGAGCGCGAAGATCCCGAGTGGTTATGAAATCTATATAAACGGCGGCAGAATTCCCGAGGGTATGGACGCGCTCCTATGGGCAAAACGGACGGAGGCCCTCGGAGCGGGCGAGATCTGCCTCAATTCCATCGATGCCGACGGTACAAACGAAGGGTACGAACTCACACTCACCGCGTTGATATCGAAGCATGTCGGCATCCCGGTCATCGCCTCGGGCGGAGCGGGAAAACCCGAGCACCTACGTGACGCCTTCGTCAAGGCCGGCGCCGATGCCGCACTGATCGCCTCCATGGTCCATTACGGGTGGTATAACATCCCGCAGATCAAGGAATATCTCAAGAGCGAAGGGATCCCTGTCCGGGACGTTTTATAAAAGCACCCCACCCCCCCTAAATCATCGGGGGGGTTGGGGTGCCGGGGGGATTGAGTTTTAAAACAGGAAGATCGGGTACGAATCGGGGTTCTTGCCGAAGCAGGTGACGTCGTCGATCTTTTCGATCTTACCGCCCCGCAGGATGGCATAGAGGAAGCGCTCTATGCCGACCCCTCCGCCATAGGTGTCCGGGAACAGGGGTTTGCCGCTGGTATCCTTCATGGCCACCGTGGTGAGGAATGGGCCGTATCCATCGAGTATCTCGATGTTGGAGATATTGCCGTCTTTGAACACCGGCCGTTCGAGGAGAACTTTGTTGTCGATGAGCCGCTCGATGATAGGCTCATAGAGCCATTCTCGGATTGCGCCGGAGAGGATCTCGACGGCTGGGCTGTACTTCCCGGTCTTGCGCACTATGGTTTTGGCGCAGATGTCATAGTTATAGATCATGTCGGAGGTGAAGGACGAGATAGGGATCTTGCTCCCATCGGGGCGGATGTAGGGGTAGATGAGGTCGTAGTTCTCGCGCATGAGACCAACCTCCCAGAAGAACTGGGTGGAAACTTCTTCGCCGGCCTTGGCATCTAAGTCCGCCTTGCCGTATTTCTTCAGTATCTCGTCGTACTTGAGGCGCGGGAAAGGCTGTTTAGGGACTTCCAGGGCCACGCCCAGGTCCTTGAGCTCCGGCTCATTCTTCTCCAGGATTGCCGTGACCCCGGCGATAAGCATGCGCTCGAAGAAATCGATGGCCTTCTCCAGGTCCTCCTTAAGGATACCCTTAACCTTGTCCACCTCGTTCTTGTACTCCTCGAAGTTTATACCTCGATTGCGTCTGATCTCGATGTCGATCTGGGAGAAATCGATTATGTACTTGCCCCGTTGTTTGCGCTGCGGGCTTTCGATCTCGAGCCGGATGTTGGGGGAATCTACGAAGATGCCCTTGAGGCGTGGGTTAAAGCAGGCCATGAATTTATGGTAGATCATGGAATGCGTGGTGACATACGGCATGCCCTTGTAATGAATAGTGGGGACGTGCTCCACGTCATGGGCCAGGGGATCGGTTATCGGGCTCATTTGAATCCTCTCCAGATTTAAGAGACCCTCATTCGTAAGGAAGTCATGTAGAGCCGTGACAAAACTCGTGCGGATGGCCATGGCCGCATAGATATTGTCGCCGATCCACTTATTGACGTAGTTATCCCGTATGAACTCCTCGAAATTAGTTCCTGACTGAATGAGAGACGCCTGGAAATGAAACAGATCTTCGCCGATGAAACCCATAATCAACCTCCTACATTAAATTTCTGTCAGAATATCTGACGTTGCTGCCTTGCTGAGGTGCAGTCACCATGCCTTCCTCCAGATCTATCTGTGATACTCCGCACACAACTTTATCATACTCCCCTTGCTCGTGTTTGCAAGAAAGCAAGCATTGTGCCAAACACTATCTCCCGCTGTATTTTTTAAAAATAGGATTTTACCACAAAATCCCAGAAGATATCTGCTCTTTCCACGATAGGTATCCTTTTAATCGAGAGACAATATTGTTTCAATCGACATGGATCGCACAATAGCGTATCAATCCATCCCATACGCAAGTTTATCTTACCTGAATATCGAGGGGGAGTGAAGGGGAACATACAGTCCGACACCACAGGGGTTACCATGATCCTCCATGAACGATTAAGGAGGCGAAAGATGGCAGACAGTACCGGATCTGCCGACAAAAGGCTCAACGACTTTACCTCTCTGATAGAACGTGGTACAATATGGTTATCAGTACTATATTTCAGGCTGGTTTGAAGTACGTAAACAGATCAGTCAAGGAGGTATCGGTATGAGGAATGTATGTATAGCGTTCATGATCATCTTCGTGATCATCGCTGTTCCCACCCTTTATGCGGCCGAGCTTTACGGCATCGTAGCAGACAAGGACGGCAAAGCTCTCCAGACCAAGGTTATGCTCAAAGACGCCAATGAGACCCAGGTGGGTGAGCCGATAACCACGGACAAGAACGGCTCCTATGCCTTCAAGGACATCAAGCCGGGCACATACCATGTGCTCATCGGCGAGAAAAATGACTGGAAAATCTTTGTGGGCCCCGGCGAGACCCGGCGCGATTTCCGCCTGAAGTAAGGCGGGCAAGGAGGCTCGGTCCATGTCGGATGAAAAGCATGCAAAGAAAGACTTCTGGGATATTCTCCATACGCTGGGGCCGGCGATCATCGCCGCCGCGGTGGGGATTGTGGGAGGCATGTACAACTACCAGCAGGCCCAGATCTCCAAGGCTTCCGAAATGCGGGAGGTATATACCAAGATCATGGCGGAACGCGAAAGCTCGGACAACTCCATCCGGGCCACGATGTTCGAGATGCTCTTCAACGCCATGTTCGCCAAGGGCTTTGGTTCCGCCAACAGCAACCCCGACGATATCCACAACATCAAGCAGCAGGTGATGTTTCTCGACGTTCTCTCGCGCAATTTCGATACAGTCGATATCAAACCCCTCTTCGAGGATCTCGACAGCGAGCTGACCAAGAAGATCTACGATGGCACGGCCTATTCTGCAGATCAGAGGGGGAATTATTTCGAGATGCGCTCGGAGTTGCGTCGAATCGGAAAGAACCTCTCCATCAAACAACTCAACGCCCTGGCATCCCTGCCGGACAGTGTGGTGAAAACGATTGTCCTCCTTCAGGACATGAAGGGAAATATCCAGACCATGCAGGACGAAACCGCCTCAAATGGCAACGGGGATACCATCCCGGTTGAGATCAAGCCGGAGGGGATATCTGACGGCATGGTAAACATCTCCCTTGAGTATCAGAAGACCAAGGCTTCGGACCAAGGTATCAAGGCACCTTCCTTTATCATCACCTTCTATGACCTGCCTTACATTGATAACAGCATCCTCGACAAGGACATGCGCGTGGGGGTTATCCTTACCAAGTACATTTCCATGCGCGACTTGGATATGTTCCCGGACAGATTGGAAAGGAAACTCATCAAGGATTACAAAGACCTCAAGGAGAGCGGGATCGCGAAATACGCCGAACTTCGTATCATCAAATTCCCTGCAAAATATACTGGTAACAGGGACAGGCCATACCTCCAGGAAATCTTGCAAAACCTGGTCGCGGAACAAAAGGAAAAGAAGCATGCGGACAAGCGTGCCATGCAGTAACCGCCCTGCCTGAACTGAATATATTCACTGAGGATTGCAAACACATTCCTTAAAGCTGAGGCAGACGCAAGCGATCGCCTGTCACTAAGAGGGATACCGTTTCACATGTGCCACAAAATCATCAAATGCCGTTTGCGTAGTATACCGATACTGGTACGGTAACGCTTGCATGAGTTTCTCGCTCGAGACCACCCAGGGATAGCGGACTAGGTTCAGCGCCGGGCTCGGAAACTCGCTGATGAAGGTGAGCCGCAGGTACCAGGCCAGGTGATTAAGAAGATACATGACGGGAAAAGGCAGGGGAATCAGGATCCCTCCTAGTCTCTTGACCATCTCGGCACAGGAGATCGTGCCTTCGGCGCCGACATTGTAGATACCCCCCTTGGCTTTTTTCAAGAGGAGATAGATGATCTTGATAAGGTCGTCCTCGTGAACGTACTGGAGCGGCTCGTTTTTGGCAGGCAGTATGACGAACCTCCTCTTAAGATGCCTGGCCAGGGGGTTGTTAAAACCAGGGCCCATGACAAAGCAGGGTCTGACAATGGTCAGCACCATATCGTTTTTCCCATTGCCATTAATCCAGCCGTGGATGGCCATCTCGATCTCCCTCTTGGTCTTGCTGTAGGTGAAATCGGCATTGCCCCTTAAGGGACTTTCTTCGGTCAAAGGATCGTCATTGTCGGGATGGAAACCATATGCGGTGGACGAACTCGTATAGAGAACCTGGTAGATCCCTGCCCTCTGGCATGCCATGAGGATATTCTTCGTCCCATTCACATTAATATCCTCCATGAGCTGCTTGTCATGTGTGGGCGGGAGGATGAAAGCGGTATGGATCACCGTATCGATCTCACATGCATTGAGGATATCATCAACGCTCTCCCTGACATCGCGTTGGTAAAAGCGGAATTTATTCACAGCCATGGTTGGAGCTTGGATATCGATCCCAACGATTTGGCTGACCTCATCCTTTTCAGCCAGGAATTGAGCCAGTTTATGGCCGATATAGCCGCTTGCGCCTGTAATGCAGACGTTTTTCATGGCATCACCCCCTTGCCTTCAGCGCCCAGAATGAGATTATGGCTGTCATTCGGCGCGGGACAAACCGTTGCAACAGGGCATGGACAAACCAGTTATGCAAGCCCGGGATATAAAATGTCTTCCCTTTCCTGAAGGCCTTAAAGCCTTTTTGCGCCACATCTTCCGGGGAGCTCAATCCGCTGTAGGTATACCACCAGAGCCGTTTCGGGAACCCCTCCTGTTTCAAAAGCGGAGTTTTCGTATAGGAGGGATTCAGGGTGCATACCGTGATACCCGTGCCTTTCAGTTCCTGGTTCACGGCCTCGCTCAAGCTTTGGACGAATGCCTTAGTCGCGCCGTACACGGCATGATGAACAGTAGGTAGGAATGCGGATACGGATGAAACATTGAGGATTCTGCCTTTTCCCCGGCTGATCATATCAGGGAGAACGAGCCGCATGAGCTTGAAGTAAGCGATGGCATTGACCCTGATGACCTGTTCCTGTCTTATGAGGGGAATCTGGTCCAAGTTGCCATATGCCATGAGCCCGGCATTGTTCACCAGGACATCGATCGGATGGCCTGTCGCTCGCACGAGTTCATAGAGGGTCTCCGGCCCTTTCTCCCCAGCGAGGTCTACGGGGAAAGCCCATATCTTGATCCCATAGCGTCTCGTGAGGGTTGTCGCCCACTCTCTGACCTTCTCATCTTCTGCTGGGTGGGCGCCGAGGAAGAGATTTGACCCTTCCCTCGCAAAGCATTCGGAAAGCGCCTTGCCAATCCCGGATGCCGCTCCAGTAATCAGGACATGCCTGCCTTTGACCTGGTACATTTTCTTTCCTCCCTCCTCTGTCATAGGCGAACCATAAAAGCTGAATCCCTCCTCAAAGCCCCGCTGGCCTCAAGGAGGGGGTAGAGAGAAGATTTGTGATTTTATATCTTCTCCAGGATATGGATGATCATGAAGGCCTCCACCACCTCCAGATTGTCTCCGCCGTTCTCCGTCAGGCCGATGTGGACGCCCACGACTTGGCGCTTGCCTTCCACGCCCCGGAGCTGGGTGACGATCTCATGGATCTGGGCGAGCCCGGATGCCCCGCTTGGGTGTCCCCGGCACTCGAGGCCGCCGCTCGTATTGATCGGAATCCCGCCACCCAAGCGTGTCACCCCTGTTTCTACGAAGGGGGTGCCTTCACCGATCGGACAGAAGCCCATGACCTCCGCGGCGAAGTTCCCCTTGGCCTTGATCCTCGTTTTCGCCAGGGCCACGGGAAGACTGTGCTCATGTATCCAAAAGGCGTGGCAGGTATTCCCGGAAAGATACATGGTAATGTCAGAGTTTTGATGTCCTGGCTGTAGAGCAAGATGTCTTTAAGTGTAATTCAGATGGTCGTAACCGACCCCATGATCTCGAACTTCATTACCAGGTTCGCCTTGCGGAAGGCATTCCCGAAATCATCGCGTTCTCTGAGCCTTTTCCAAGACCGCCATACGACACATGCAGAAATGCACTGTCTTTGAATACCGGCATTGAACCTCCTTCCTGAGTTTTCCAGCATCACAAAATGCTATCATAGCACAGAATTTTTTCGGGAGAAACCCCTCTTCGAGCATGTTCATCATGTCTCAATCATTGGTAGGTGTCCTCCCTGGTTCTATCGACTCCCAGGGGGCAAGCGGGGACTGAGGACCATGTGATACGGCTCTACCTGAAGTGATGGCCAAGACATGCAAGACACAGTCACCGCAGAGACGGTGTTGATACATCTGGGTGATATTGCACAAAAGTACAATGTGCCGTGCAAACCCCTTGCCTGACCGGTCCTTCACGCTTATCATTAAAAGTGTACAAAAAAGATCGTGGGGTGCGAGCATGGTGGACAAACATTATGCACCGGGTTGTGGGATATACTGTGGAACCTGTGAACATCTGGGGAAGATATGCAGAGGTTGTGGGTATGTAGAGGGAAAACCGTTCTGGACGGCGGAGCTCAAGATGGAGCTCTGCCCGCTCTATGATTGTTGCATGCATAAGAAGCGCCTGGAGCATTGCGGAGAGTGCACTGAACTGCCTTGCGAACTGTTCAGGAATTTCCATGATCCGGCATTGACCCCGCAGGAAGCACAGAAAGCCGTCATCGAGCGACAGGAAAGCCTCCTAAAGAGAAAAGAGATCGGGACGGAAAGGTGGCTCGAAGAGAAAGAGCAATAGACAAAATCATTCCCATGGCTCGTGATCGAAATTCAAAACTCTGAGATCGATGAGCGCCTGATCCGTTCCCACTTCCGTACTTCGCCGGGGACAATTTGAAAGAGTGGATGCACAGCGGGAATCTCGATAGAGAGAAGATCTCGATAGATTGCCGGGCTCCGGCCTTGAAGTTTGCGCTTCAGGTGTTCCCATTCGTAGAGGAGCTGTCCTTCCGTCTCCGGCAATCTCCCTACGTTAGGGTGAGGTCTCATTTTCGATCCATCGAAACGATACCCTCGCTTCATGGCTTCCTTGTAGACACCATCAAGATAAGCTGAGATAGCGGCGACAGGGTCAGGACAGGACTGGAAGCGGACGAGTTGGGGATGATTCCGGTAACCCTTCGTCTTCCCGGACAGCACGTGCAAGGCGAGCAGTCCTTCTCGCCAGAGGGCCACAAACCCCATGGCATCAAGATATTTGGGATGGATTGTCCAGAGTCGCATAGGAAGAGGAATAATATGTTATGCCCCTAGCCCCTTTTATTTTACCTCAGAGTAAGTTGAGAAGGTGTTGTGGGGGTTTTCATCCCCACCTTGTCTTCCTGTATTGACTATCTCCCACTTCGTTTTTCTCTCTGCCTGTGCTTTGATCATGAATTCCACCCTATCATTCGAGCATACAGCATGGACTCGTCTGCCATCAACGGTAACCTCCGGGTTTGTCCAGCCTGCAGGGATTTTCACCTTGAGCGGGAGCTCAGCCGTAACAGGTAGATTGACAGCCCCGCTGATCCTCCCCGGCTCCACCTCCAGTACAAAGAGATGGCAGGAGAATGCGTATCTCGCCATGGGAATACGCGGGATGATGGTCCAGCCCTCGGCGGTTGGAGTGATGCCGGCGAGGCGAGCGATAGTGTACATGGTCTGGCAATGGGCGTGGGCATTCTGGACCGGATAACTCTGCGGCCCGATATCCATGACCGGAGTCTCCTGGTACCAAGTTTGGCCCGGACGGTTCGAGGATGGTCCGTTCCAGGCATCCGGGCCGCTCCAGATGCCGTACCAGAGCGAGGGGTATACATGGGCATGCCAGGCCAGGGTGTTCCTGACCAGTTCATCCCAGGCGAGGTCCAGGTCGAAGCGGGACAGGGCGATCGCCGCAGGACCGTCGATGGCGTACCAGATGCCCCCTTCCTCCTGCTCACCCCTCCTCGTGGTCAGGGAGCCCTGAGTGGAATCGGAGATCATGAGTCCGAGGGACGAGGGTTGCTTGAGACGCTCGATAATTGTTCTCACGATGATCTTTTCCTTTTCGGCATCGAGCACGCCCTCCGCAAGCAGGGCCCATACCAACGGTTCCAGGTAGGTCACCGTGTCCCCATAGGGCCTGCCCAAGCCCGAATAGGAGCGAATGAGATGGTCCTCGCTCCAAGCCAGCGGAAGGGCACGCCGCATCTTTTTGAGAAAGGCCTCGGCAGCCTTTACAGTCTCATGATCACCCCTCGTAGACGCAAGGTCGCGAACCATCGGCAGAATATAGCAGGCCATGGCCGTGTTCATCACCGACTCGCCTCTCGCAAACGTCATGAGCATATCGAGGGGATTGCTTCCCGCGGTGAGCCATGTCATCTCGTCGTTCCAATCCGAGAGCCTGAGCCGAATATGGCCATGGGGCCCGGTGCTGACCCGATTGATCAGATGATAGAGCGACCGCTGTGCATGCTCCCAGATGGTTCCGCGTTTACCTTTATGCAGGGGATAGTACGGCACAATTGTATTGAGAAAGGCGAAGTCGCGCGTGGCGAAGACGTACTCGCAGAGAGACCAGAGGAACCAGAGATCGAGGTCGCTCGGCCGGTACGGGAGGGTGTAGCGTTTCCCGTGGCCTTCAAGGTCATAGAAAAGCCGGCCATCTTCTTCCTGGGCGCGCATCATGAATTCGAGCATCTCCCGCGCCGCTTTTGTCCGGTAATAGGTAAGGGTCTGGACAAAGGCTGCAAAATCACGCGTCGCGCCGTTCCCACCGTTTACGTACAGGTAGTTGCCGCCCTGCGGGATGTAGTGGCACTGGTAGTAAGCATTATAGAGGGACGACGAGGTGAATGAATAATAGTCCCAGACAAGCTCGCGGGACAGGAAGCGATCCTTCTCCACGCAAAGCGAGGGAGCTGTGGTTTTCCAGCATGCGACGGTCTTCTCCCAGAGAAAATCTTTCTCACTCACCGCCGTTGCAATCATCTTTCCCGGGTCCTCACCCTTGGCATAGCCATAGAGAAAATGCATCGTCCGCTCCGAGCAAGGAGCAAGGGTGAACGTTTGTCGGGCGGCAAGGCATACCGTGTCCTGGGCCTGCGAGCCGGGTTCGAAGGCATACGCACCGGAATGGGCAAGTACCCCAGCTGGTGCGAGCCTGGGCTTGTCGTTCGTAAACAATACGGCCGGATTTGTGATCCAGGCCGAAGGCGCTCCATCCAGGCAGGCCAGGAATACGGCCGGCAGTTCCGGATCCACACAGACTGGCCGTGGCGGGAAGCCCCCCGTGGACCCAAAGATCCGGCGCGGGACTGCACTCAGCAGGGACCTATCCGCATCGAGAACAAGGCGCACCCGGGAATCCCTGAACCTGTCTTTGATCCCCCTTCCGAGGAGGAAATCCTTGAGCAGCCGCATATTGACGTCCCAGTACTCGATCAGCGCGACCTCTCGGGGCGCTTCGGTTGTATTTCTGACCGTCACCGCGGAGACAAGGAAGGGGAGATCGCCCGTTGGCGCAAAGACCCGCCTTTGGTAGATTAACCCCGCTATACTCAGACGCTTGAGGTAATAGCCGATCCCGAAGACCCGTTCCCATGTTGCGTCAGCGGGAATGCAATCATCCCGATCGACGAGCACGCTCTCATCCGCGATCAGCCAGCCGAACCCGCCAGCATGCTTACCCTTCTCGGGCGCATACTCGTTGAGCCAGAGGGCGCCCGATTCCCCGTTGAAGACCTTGACCATGCCGAGATTATAGGCGTTGGCGTTCAGGCGGTCGTTACCGAGCTGATGCCAATGCATCACGCTGGGGGGCAGGGGCGAGGGGTTCCACGGGCAACGGGGATCGTCATACCGCATGGTGTAGCAATAGGCGGGAAGACCGTTTTCGTCTTGCACCCACTGCCCGAAGATGCCGCTGCCGAAATCTGGGGCATCCGTGATACCTTGCACCTGTTTCATCTCCCTCCTGTTCACCCGTAAAAGAAAAGCTCAACCTACCTATCCCAACTGAA
>CAYGXB010000085.1:0-10848 GCA_964353605.1 uncultured Bacteriovoracaceae bacterium | reverse complement strand
CCGCCAGCTCGTTGCGGCCGTCGTTGTCGATATCATCCACCGCGGGGGTGGTGAAGACCCATCCTCCGCACAGCTTCGGGAATCCATTCTTTTCAAAACCGTCCTGGCCGAAGGCGTGGATGAGGTATAGACCCGAGCCGGAGATCACGTCGGGAATCCCGTCACCAGAAACGTCGGCCAGCGCTGGCTCCGACAAGGCGACATGGTCGTCGATGGTTCGGGGGTAGGCGTCCAGGAAATGTCCAGTGGCGGTATCCCAGGCCTGGATGATGTGATTGAACGGGAAGTTCTGCCCGGCGATGGCGAGATTCAACGCGCCCATAAAAGTCATGCCGCCATTGACGATCTCCGGCCGGCCGTCGCCGTTGATGTCCCCAATGGCGGCAGGGTCGAAAAGGTTCATCGCAAGGGAACGATCGCGTATGCCGACCGCATGCTTTCCCATCGGGCCCTGGTCCATGGCCTTGATGATGGTGCCCTTCCCGTCCATGATGCTCATCTTTGCCGAGGTGAAGCCTGCCACGACCTCGTCCCTGCCGTCGCCATTGTAATCGTAGGCGCAGGGTTTTGTGGACGGACCCAGCTGCGGTAGGAGGTCGGGCAACAGGCCTCGGACCCGTACCGGCCAACCGTCGACAAATGCGGATGGTTCGATCGTCCTGCCGTCGCTGTTCTTCCCGGTGCCGCTCGCCTTGATGGCGTAGACCAGGCTGTCTTTGCCGGCTGCATTGGTAATGACGCCCAGGGCAAAGGGCAGGATCGCTTCTGAAATGTTGGTCAGCAGGGTCTGGTTCCCACGCGGAGAGAGCATTCTGGGTGTGGCTTCATCCTGTTTCAGGGCCTCATTGGTGGTCACCACGACCTCCATGCGGCCATCGCCGTCGAGATCGGCCAGGCAGGGGGGATGAATTATGCCAGCCCCGGTGGCATATCGGCGGGCATAGACCGGCCAGCCTTTTATCGTATTCCCTTGGTAATCCCAGGCATAGACCCTCTGGTCCCCGGCACCGAGGATGATCTCCTTCATGCCGTCGCCGTTCAGATCATGCATAACCGGCGCCGCCATGGTTCCGGGCTCGATATGATTGTCTGGGGTCAGTTTCTGCTCCCGTATATCGCGCATGAAGTTATCGCCGAATGGCACCGGGTATCCGCGCTGGGGTAAGCCCGTGGCCTTGAAGCAGTAGAGCCAGGTCCCGGCCGCACCCGCGATCTCCTTGATTCCGTCAGCGTCAATATCGCCAACGGCGATAGAGAAGAAGCCGGGTCGCAGGTTCTCTCCGCCGAGGTTATGTTTTGTAACGAGTTCGAACGGCCTGGCAGAGAATTCACGCACCAATCGTCCGTTGTGGGTATAGACAAGGATCCTGCCGTCTGAGGTCGGGACGATGACTTCCTTAAGGTTGTCGCCGTCGAGGTCGGCGAAACGGACCGCACCCTCGCCACCCGCACCAATGTACTGGGGCCAGCCCGCATGCAGAGCCTTGTCCTCGTGCAGGAAAAAGGTCCGTCGGTCATCGCCCTTAGTCTTCAGCTCCTCATCCATGACCGTTATCCGTATGGTAAACAGGTGCCGATTGGGCTGGATATCGGCCTCCCAGGGGTTCTTGGGATCGGGTTCCTGGGGCATCCATGCAAGATCGACATTCCTCGGGAAGACCGCCTTGATCATGTCGAGGTCTATTTTTGCGAGGAGGAAATCCTTGCCTGTGCCCGTGCCATGTGCAACCTCGGTGAACTGAGTGGGCTCTATCCCGTATCCCGCCTCGATGACCCATGAGACGCCGCTCGTCCCGGAAGGTTTGATCTCGCCATACAGGATAAGGGTGTCCGTGCGTGGGTTGAGCACAGTGGACCAGTTCGGAGCCGTGATTCTCGCCACGGGCGGTATTTTGCCCGCCTGCAGCCATTGCAGGGCTTTGTAGAGGTCCACCCTGCCGTAGCCGAAGTGCTGATCCCAGCCGACCTGGGCCGGGTCTGGGGTGCCGAGAATGCCAAGGTTTTCAGGCAACACATCCTCTGCGGTCTGGGTGAGGAGTTGTTTCACCTGATCGGGATGAAGCCTTATCCCCTTCTTCCTTGCCAGGGACTGCAGGAGTCCCCCCGCCCCCGAGGACATAGCTGTCGACTCTGATCCTGACATGACCTCGAAGGATATCTGATTCTTGGCTCCGAACTGAGATACGTTGGAGTTCCTGAAATAGGTGGTCGGCATCATGTTGGGAATCGGGTAGGTATCGGGTATGATACCGGCACAGTAGATCGCTTCATTGAGGTAGGTGGGAACATTGTGGTTGGCGGTGTTGAGATCGGAAGAAGCGATGAAGATCGGCAGCCCTGCCTCATAGGCCTCTTTGAAGGCCTGCTGGCATACACCGGTATTGTTGAGGCCGCCGATGGCCCCCTCGATCACGCTGGCGCCAATCCTGGTGGCGTACAGCACGCCCGCCCCGTAAAAGGCGGTGTCTACCGCGAAGGAATCCCAATTCTTTATGGGAAGCAGGGTGCAATCGGGACACACCCCGCTGCCTTCAAGGCTGTTGTCCCGCTGTGCTCCGGCGAGCTCGAGCTGGCCCCGGCTATGATGGCTGGCGAGCGCATAGCTGGAGGCATCGAAGGGGTCATTATCGTCCTCGAAGAAGTCCCAACCGCAGATGTCATCTACGAAACCATTGCTGTCATCATCGGCCCCGTTCGAAAGGGTCTTGACGATGTCCTGCGGGTCCAGGTAGCCGTTCTGGTTGAAATCTGCGATCCTGCCATCGTTGAACCAGTCTTTATAGTCGATGGCGCTGAAGCGGCCATCGGGTCCGTCATGGGGATCGTTGGGGTTGAGCGCGCTTCCGTACTTGTCCCATACCGGACCGGCAAGAGGGTCCCAATCCGGCGGTGAAAGCTCGTCCTTGTTGAGGAAGATCCTGTTTGCCACATCTTTGTCTCGCGGGTAATCGAGGACGTTTAGGGGGGGATCGAAGGCATAGCCCGTATCGATGATCGCGATAATCACCGCGGGGTCCCCTTTTTCGATCTTCCAGGCCTTGTCGATAAAGGACCCTGCGATCTGGGGCTGGCCATAACGGTCCATATCCCTGTATCTCACCCGACTCTTCGTCAGGTACGGGGCAAAACCGAAATAGGCGAGTTGCTCCTCCCACAACCAGCTCCCCGGCACATAGTGTTCGTTCTGTTCTCTATCATCCGTATAGGGGATATACGGTTCGGCTTGCATAAACTTGGGGTCATGGGGGAGATATCCCGCGTAGTTGTTCGGATCATGCGCCGCCGCCTGCCCGCAGAGCAATAAGATGCTGCAGGCAAGAAAAGTCCATTTCCTCATAAAACCCCCCTCATATGCATTCTTCCCTTCCTTGAAGCAAGCCCCATACCAGACAGAAAGCATGCTAGATCTATTCCCTACAGTAATGGCAAGCATTCAATTTTCAAGCCATCCGCTGCAGCCATCCGCTGCAATCGATCGGAATCACCCCGTAAAAAACTGCCTTATGAGCCTTTCGTTATGCGAACACTGTGGATAATAAATTTCTCTAGCAGGGCAATATTTTACGCTTCGCCCGCGCAGAATTTCCAGAAGTGGGTAAAAAGCATTACCTGGTCGCCGGGATAAGAGGGTCCGCCGTTGCACATGCGAATAATCTCCCCTTGTTTGCCCGCATGTGCCTTGTAACTTGAATCGCCGGCGCTTTTCTTCTATAGTCGGAGCATGAAGAAGAGGCGGCCACGGATCGGGATTGCGCTGGACAGCGGCGGTGCTAAAGGGGGAGCGCATATCGGCGTCATGGATGTGCTCCAGGAGAATGGCATCCCCATCGACATCATCGTCGGGACGAGTGCCGGCGCCTTTGCAGGGGCATTGTTTGCCACGGGCACGGTCGACAAGATCAAGGACATCGTCCAGGATATCACCTGGCGGGAGTCCTTGAGCTACTATGTGGATCCGGTCTTCCCCACATCCGGTCTTCTGGCAGGCAAACGCGCCAAGTCGTTCATTCAGGATATCATGGGGGATATCCTCATCGAGGACCTGCCCATCAAATTCATTGCCGTGGCCACGGATCTCCTCAGCGGGGAAACCATAGCCATCGACCGAGGTTCCCTGGTGGATGCCATCATGGCAAGCATCTCTATGCCCGGGATCTTCAAACCGGTCGTCCACATGCAGCGGTTGCTCACCGACGGCGGCGTGACCGATCCGCTGCCCCTGGATGTGCTGAAACGGTATTCCCCTGACATCACGATCGCTGTCAACCTCCATCCAAGGATGCCTGACAGGTTCGATCCCATCCAGAAAAAGGCCATCATCCGCGAGCAAAAGAAGCAGATCGGAAAGGATGAAGACCTCACCTCCTGGATCATCGACCGCATGGTAAAGATCATGCGCGCCCAACGCATCCTTGACGGGGTGAGGCCGTTTGCCCAAAGCATCCTCAAGAAATTCGGCACGGAGAACATCATGGACATAGATCTCGTTGCCATGCTCCACGATCAGTTGAACCTCAGCAAGGACAAGATCTCCGTGCTGTTCGAGAACAGCTTCGCGAAGAAGGATAACGCCCAGTTCATGAACATCTTCGACATCATGTCCACCGCGACCAATATCCAGCAGTACCAGAAGAACAAGCTCATGCTGGCGCATGAAAACCCTGACGTCCTCATAGAACCGGATGTCACAGGTATCGGATCGCTCGATTTCATGCGGGCCAAAGAGACCATCGCGGAGGGGAGAAACAAGGCGCTCGAGGCCCTGCCCATGATCCAAGCCCTCCTGAAGACCAAGGCATAATCGCATTATATATGCAGTATTGCGGCTGGCGCTAGCGCTGAAGTGCGACAAATGGTTTCAGGTCGATCCTGACCCAGGGTTCATCCGGGTGATAATACCCGTACAGGGCCTCCGTGACCAATTCCCGATTGTCGAAGATATCGTGATGGCCCTCCACCGGACCGTTGACCTGGTAGCGCTGCCAGTCCATTCTGTTCGGATTCATGAAGTCAATGAGGTCGCGCGCGCTTGCGAAGTCGATGCTCCCATACTTTTGCGCGATGTGATCGAGCAGATCCGCATACCGCTCCAGCGTCTGGGAATGGCTCCAATAAACGTCCTGCAGCCGCGAAATCCACGGCGAAAAGGTCGTGAACACCATCCTCGGGATAATGTAATTGTTCGTCGCCGCGACCACATCGTCCCACTCCTCGATCTGATCGGGGAAGCGTGCATCGTTCTTGAACGCCTTGGGATACACCCAATCCTGGGTGCGCATCATGACGCCTCTTTCCGGTAGGGTATCATCCAAATTATCGATGTCGGGTTTCAATACGAGCTGCTCCCAGATGGGCAGGATGTCCGGGCCCGTGAATTCCTTCCCGCTTTCGTCACAGCTCATGCCCTCTTCCACCACGATGCCGTGCGTGTATGCCGCGCTCCATTCGTCATCAGCCAGGACATAGAGCCAAGAGACCCCGCGGTTTTGCGCCTTCATCCTCGCAACAGCATCCTCGAGGTTGCCGCAGTGCTGGACGATGTCCCGCAAGACGAGGAGACACCCCATACCGGGTGTCCCACGCGTGGCTCCACCGTAAACCACATCGACTCCCATGGACAGTCCCCGGCTGTTGAGTCCGGTCGTCTGCCCGACGAATCCCGGTGCGGTCACCGTTACGAAAGGGAACCCTTCATCCGGCAGATATACGGCCATCAGGGCCTCGTCCTGGAATATCCCGCCGGTGGCGAACATGAAGTCCCGGCCGTGATAGACCTTCCCTCCGGCCGTGGCCTGTCCGGATACGACGAAACCGTTGCAGCCGAACAGATCGTGGTTGGCCTTGTCAGAATGGGGCAACTGCCCGGAGAAAAGCATGGCGAAGAGGGCATCGAATCCCTCGTTCAGGATCAGGACATCGGCAAAGGCCACCTTGCGGCCCGCCTGGCTGGCGCCATCGGCAATGCCCTGCATTTCGTCCCGCAGATATTGAGGAATGGCATCCTTTTCTTCGAGCGCCCCCGTGCACAGGTTCAGGACCATACCCAGGAGCAGATCGTAGAGCGGGGTGCCCTTCTCGATTCCGGTGAACTCTCGCATAACCTCGGCCGTATAGTCCTTCGTCATCCGGGAGGTGCCCTCGGGCAGGAGTTGACCCATCTCATAGCCCATGTTGTAGCTGCTTCCCTGGAGGACGAGACATTTCTTTCCGTCCCTGTTGACCGCCAGATATCCCGCATCACCATCCTTGGTGATCGACCTGACGACATCGAAACCCTGGGCGGACAATGCCTCTTCTATGGTGCTGGAAGCGGCAGTTTCCCCCTGAGACGTATTTTGTCCTCCATCGCTGCTGGATGATGAGCAACCGGCTATGGCTATGATGCAGATGCACCCCAAACAATAGATGATACCTTTGATCCTTGTCATGCGATCCTCCCCACATGCAGCTCTTGAAACAATCCTCTCCTGCTCATCGTAATGGGCGTGCATGCGCATATTTACGGCAGCGTCCCGATTACCGGCCAAGCTCGACGAAAGGCTTCAGATCTATCCTGACCCAGGGCTCGTCCGGATGGTAATAGCCGTAAAGAAACTCGGCAATCAACTCCTGATTGGCGTAGATATCGTGATGACCCTCCACTGGACCATTGATAAAATAGTAATTCCATTCCCTTCGATTCGGGTTCAAGAAGTCGATGAGGTCGCGGGCGGTGGCGAAATCTATCTTCCCATACACTTTGTCGATGCGGCGATAGAGATCCTCGTACCGATCATCGCTATAGGAGCTGCTCGTGAAATAAGGGCCGATCAGCGACATCCAGGGGGTCATGTTGGTGAAGATCATGTTGGGTATGATGTAGTGGTTGGTCGTGAGCACGACATCATCCCATACCTCCCGTTGGCCGGGGAATCCCTGCTCACCCATAAATGCCGCGGGATATCCCCAGGACTGGCTGCGGTACATGACTCCACGGTCAGCCTCCCGGTCCGATTGATCCAGTGCATTGTATTTCATGATCAGTCCTGCGTATTGTATATGCTGCCAGGGACTGAGCAGGTCCGGGCCCGAGGTGAAGACTGTGCCTTGCTCGTCAGCCTTCATCCCCTCTTCCACGACGATACCGTTCGTGTATGTATTGCTCCACTCGTCGTCCGCCACAACATAGAGCCATGAAACGCCCCGGTTCAAGACTTTCATCCGCTCGACGGCATCCTGAAGATTGCCGCAGTGCTGGACGATATCCCGTAAGACGAGCAGGCATCCTGTCCCCGGCGTGCTGCGCGTTGCGCCGCCGAAGACCACATCCATGCCCATGGAAAGCCCCCTGCTGTTGAGGCCGGTAGTCTGGCCGACAAAGCCAGGGGCCGTAACCGTAACGAAAGGCAGCCCTTCATCCGGAAGATAAACGGCCGTCAGGGCCTCATTGTGGTAGATGCCGCCGGTTTCGAACATGAAGTCCCGGCCGTGATACACCTTGCCGCCTACCGTCGCATCCCCTGAGAGCACGAACCCGTTGCAGCCGATCGATTCCGGCCTTGCGTTTGGGAAAAAGATTCTCCCTCCTCGCTCCTGGATGAGATTTTCATTGCCTGGAAGATGTTCGATGATCTTGTCGAGGTTCGGTACGATGCCGGTGAACAAGATGGCAAAGAGAGCATCGAATCCCTCGTTCAGGAGCAGGACATCCTCGAAGGAGACATTGGAGCCCGCCTTGGTTGCCCCTGCCGCCAATCCTTTCATCTCCTCGAGGAGATAGTCGGGGATGGCGTGTTCATTTGTGATAGCCCCCTCGCAGAGATCCCGTGCCACATCCAGGATGAGCTCGAAGAGTTCCTGATTTTGCTGCTGGGGTATCCCCAGGAATGATCCTATGAGCCTGCTCGGATACTTCTGCGTCATCAGGGCGGTCCCCTTCGGCAGGAGCATGCCCATCTCAAAGCCGATATTATACGGGCTTCCCTGGAGCACGAGGCACTGCTTCTCGTCCTTGTTCATGGCAAGATACCCCGTGTCCCCATCCCTCGTGACCGAGCTTATGACCTTGAAACCCTGGGCAGCGAGCACTTCCTTTACGCTTGATGCAGAAGACTCCTCCGGGGACGATCCCTGCTCGGCATGATTATCGGACGACGATGAGGAGCATCCGGCCATTGCCATGATCCAGATGCCCGCCAAAACCATGATGACATCTTTGAGCCTGCGCATATCCCCTCCTTGCGTGCTCAGAAACCCTTTTTTTGTAAAACGTATTTCCCCGACCCCTCCTCGGATACTTTTAAGGTTTATAGGTGTTGTACCAGTCGGCGAAGTTCCCGAGGCCTACGCCCACCCAGGGATCCTGCATGTAGCCAAAGAGGCCCTTGAGCTGACGCTTCGTATTGTTCATGATCACGTGGTGCCCCTCCACATTGCAGTTCACGGGTTTCTCGAGCGTCCCGTCCTTGTCCTTATCACGGTAGAACCAGGGATAATCCCGCTGCGTGTTCAGGAAATCGATGATCCATCCGGCCGAGCCGGTTTCCGGGTAATCGCCGCTGCCGAAGTACCCGATTTGTCCCCGCTTCTCATCAATATAGGCTAGCATGTTTTCATAACGCCATACAGAATCCGCAAGCGCTCCGCCCGGCCCGTAGGCAAGGTAGATGATGGGCTCGAAATGGAGCATCCGCAAGCGCGGGATGATGAAATGATTGGCGGCGGCCAGCACATCTTCGTCGGTCTCGATCTGGTCAGGGAAGTTCGTGGTGCGGTTGTAGCGATCCTCGTACGCGATAAAGTCTTGCGGTTCGAGCTGGGGTAGTCCGTCCTTGAAGGGGCCCGGATAGATCCAATGCGCACTCCGCACCATGGCCCCACGATCGATAAAACCGTCCGCGGTGAGATCGTCGGTGTCCAGACCTCTCAGTCTGACGATATACCCGGCGTACAGGAGCTGCTGCCAGAACGGGAGGGCATCGGGACCGATTATCTCTAGCTGGTTGGTCACCGTCTCGAGCTCCACCCCACTCCCGTACTGCTCATCGGTCTCATCATCGGCGATGAAGAATATCCAGGGTATGCCCCGCGTCGTGTTTCTCACTCGCTCAACCGCAGTATCCAGATCATTGCAGTTCTGGAGTACATCCCTGACCATCAGCATGCTGCTCAGGCCCGGCGTCTCGCCCATCACCCCGACCATGCAGACATCCTGTCCCATGGAAAGACCTTCGCTGTTGATCCCCACGCTCTGGCCCACGAAACTAGGAGGGGCGATCGTCGCAAAAGGGTAGCCCTCCTCCGGTAAAAACACCATGAGACAGGCTGCATCCTGGTAGACATCCGCGGAGTCGAACATGAAGTCCCGGCCGTGATACGTATCCCCCCCCGCCGTCACCGCGCCGGAGACGACGAACTCGTTGCACCCGAACTGGGGCAGGAGGAAGATACCCCGTTGCTCGATGAACTTCCTGGCATCCTCCCCCTTTTCCCCGCTCAACTTTAGAATAATCCGAAAGGTCTCCCTGGCCTTTGCGATTGCATCCCGGTTCGCGTCGGTTTCCTCTACATAGCCCATGACGGCGCCGAGGAAGAAGAAGGTGCCGTCGATGGCCTGATTCATGACCAACAGCCGTTCGTAGTCAATGTCCTGGTATCCGGCGGCCTGCATCCCGTCGGCAAAGCCCTGCATCTCCTGCCTCAGGTATGCGGGCACCTGCGGTTCGACCATCCAGGCCAGGTCCGCCATCATGTCATACAGGAGCGCATATATCTCGAGGGCCTTTGCTCCCTCGGTCGGCAGCTTGATGCCCATGCGTGCGAACTGGCTTAAGCCCACCCGCAGCATGAAATCAGTGAGCATCCCGTAGGCTTCTTCCGGCAGCAAGGTTGCCGCCTGATAGCCCATGCTATAGGGCTTTCCCGTGAGAATGAGGCAATGCTTCGGCTTGGGACCGACCGCTTCCCCGGCCTGGTTGAAGCCCTGTGAATATTTGCCGCTGAATGCCGCCAGGTAGCCTTTATCTCCACTGACTTCGACCTTCTTGACCAGAGCGAGCCCCTGGGATGACAGGAGCTTTTCAAATGCGACCTCGGATTCGGGCGTCGCAGGTCCGCCTGGCGTCCCGCTTCTGGCCGCGGAGTCGTCGTCGGAAGACGAACAGCCGGCAATGGCCAGGGCCATGATTATGACGGCGAAGAAAAGGCTCCTCGTTCGTTTCAGCATGTTGAACCTCCTTCCTTTCCCATCCCCCGCACGTATGGGGGAGCATTGATTGCCTGGCGACTCTGCGAGCGCCGGCGTTCGTTCAGCGCAAATGCATATCGCCTCTCTCGATAGCAAAGCTATCGAGCAAGGTGGCCGAAGAATCGCATTATACAATGTCCATGGCGCTTCTTCTCATAGCAATTTGCATTCATAATACACACCCCTCACCCACACGCTCAGTGTGTTATATATTTGCTTGAATGCAGCTTGGTATCAATCTCTTCACGCCTTCTTTCCGTAATACCACTCGACCAACGGCATGAGCTTCATGCCCACCCAGGGGTCGGGCAGGTAACCGAACAGGCCCATGAGTACCTTGTCCGTATTGTTCATGATGGCGTGCAGCCCGTCCACGTCGCGGAACAGGGGTTTGTAGTAATAATGCTGGTATCCGATGGGTGCCTTGGTGCATCCGTGCATCGCATTGGGATTGAGGAAGTCGATGATCCAGCCAGCGCTTCCTGCCACCGGGAAATCGCCGTCGCCGAAGAAATCGATTGTGCCATAGTTGTCTTTGATGAGCACCAGGCAGTATTCATAGCGCCAGACCGAGTCGGGCATGGCCCCGCGGGTATACCCGTACTGGACGATGGACTCGAACT